>NZ_JAJDMI010000098.1:0-2650 GCF_020593505.1 Blautia sp. DFI.3.45 | reverse complement strand
CAACAGGCTTCCAATGCTCTTCAAATTTTACTGTCAAGTAGACCCATACGGCTGTAATATGCTGCTCTTCATAATGTAAGCTTATCTTTATCGAATCGTGTGAAAAACTACTACCGCGATAAACCTTTACGGTTCCCTGAGATTGAATTAGTTCCTTTAGTATATGATACAAGACACTTTTGAACTTTGTACGACGAATTTTGAGGTTCGCCATCCTCTGGCTATTTCCAATTATCCTGTCGGCTATTATCTCCGCCTCAGTTTGATCTTCCGCTTCAGACTGCCATTTTTCACATAATGAATCTATTTCACCCCACAATCCTTCATCCGCCTCCGCATCTTGTTCCGTTAAACTATTGACTTCATGTTGTACATTGTTTAGTTCACGAGAAGGGTCCTCTTCAGGCGGTAGCTCCTGATCTCCTATATGACCTTTATCCTGTTCTCTTTCCACAAACTTAGAAATGTATTCATGAATTATGGAGCACCTAATAACATTCTTCAAGGCGGAGAAGTTTGGGCCAGATGCCCAATATGCTTGACATGAAAACGTGAGAATGAATTTAGTATTATTGTGATATTCTGAGGCAATTTTATTATAATCTCGAAGATAAGAGAAGAATGCAGTGACCTTTGCATTGACAAATGGAGATTCCATGTATCTAAAAAATACGCCTTTAGGCCTTCTGATACCCTTTCCCCTGCGGTTTAGCGTGCCTTTTACATTAATATCTAAACCCTCTCCGATGGTGGCCTTTAACTGACTAATAAATGCAACCGATATAAACTGTGATAATTCTGGGTGATTTATGATTCGATCGACAATTGTATTGTACACTAGTGCAGGATCAGGCCAATCCAGTTCTTTTTCAATTACCGGTGTGTCGTCTGTATTCAGTACATGTCCAACAAATGCAAATGCTAACGTTTTGTATTTCTTATAATTGTCAGGAACTGGAAAAGTCCCCCTTGTCGTCTCGATTACACACCTACTTTCATCGTACACCATAGGTTGGAAGTGCTGCATAATACATTGCTTAATACAAACAAGCAGTCTCTCGCCATTCATATTTCAGTTATTTTCCATTACAGCTGATGTCATTGTATATCAGCGCTGTAAAAATCTATCTGTTACAGAAGGTTTTCGCGGTTTTTATAAACAAAACTTTCGTTACGAAATCGAGCAATCACCCCAGCTGCGTATTTGGAAATTCGGGAAAAAGTAGAGCAACGCGAGTTGCATTTTTTACACCATAATGCATGATTAACTTCGAGAAGGGATTAAGGCTAATTTCACTAGTATGTTTCAAAAACCTCAATCTGTCCATTGAATGCCTTATAAAACAGCTATAGATTGCATAGAAGAGTTAGCTACTCAATGCTTTTTGTCAAAGCTTACTGATGATGATGTGTCTACTTTCAGGCGGGTCTGTAGTAAGGAGAATGACATTATAAAGCTGGCACTTAGAATTCCACGGACTATAGACTATACTAGTATACTCCGTCTACTGTACGATACACTTCCGCTCAGGTCCTTGTCCTTTAACGAGGCCTTACCACTCTTTTGTTACTCTATTGATCCAGCTCAGCAAAGGCAGTGTGATCTAAGATTCTATCTTCGCGATGTAGTAAAACTAGCTAGACCGAGAAAGAGACTAGAAATGCAAAAGGCACTTCTACAATGGCTGCCATCATTATTATCCGATGTGACGCTGCAGCTTCTCAATGATATTCGAATACGCTTTGAGGAGATACAGCCTAATATCCGACAAACTGTTTTACAGATTTACGATCGTACTTGTTACCCATCATTGAATTTTGAACATCCGAACCTGGGAGTTTTCCCTGAAACAGATAGTATATTTGAACCTGTATAATAATATATAGTCTAGCGCTTTACGGAAGACAATGTATGTATTTCGGTTCCTGGAGAAACTATTGCATCTATTGCATAGGTAATCTTGCACGTCGCATCCCCGGTTCATTTTCTGCGTTTCCATCTTGCACTTCAATAGCATATCTTTGTTAACGAAGCATCTGTGCTTCATTTTGTAGAACAAAAATGCAACGCGAGAGCGCTAATTTTTCAAACAAAGAATCTGAGCTGCATTTTTACAGAACAGAAATGCAACGCGAGAGCGCTATTTTACCAACAAAGAATCTATACTTCTTTTTTGTTCTACAAAAATGCATCCCGAGAGCGCTATTTTTCTAACAAAGCATCTTAGATTACTTTTTTTTCTCCTTTGTGCGCTCTATAATGCAGTCTCTTGATAACTTTTTGCACTGTAGGTCCGTTAAGGTTAGAAGAAGGCTACTTTGGTGTCTATTTTCTCTTCCATAAAAAAAGCCTGACTCCACTTCCCGCGTTTACTGATTACTAGCGAAGCTGCGGGTGCATTTTTTCAAGATAAAGGCATCCCCGATTATATTCTATACCGATGTGGATTGCGCATACTTTATGAACAGAAAGTGATAGCGTTGATGATTCTTCATTGGTCAGAAAATTATGAACGGTTTCTTCTATTTTGTCTCTATATACTACGTATAGGAAATGTTTACATTTTCGTATTGTTTTCGATTCACTCTATGAATAGTTCTTACTACAATTTTTTTGTCTAAAGAGTAATACTAGAGATAAACATAAAAA
>NZ_JAJDMI010000097.1:0-2723 GCF_020593505.1 Blautia sp. DFI.3.45 | reverse complement strand
GGTAAGCGCTTAATTCTTGGGTAACTATACATTTGCCGTTTTGTAGTTCATAATGATTGATAGTAAATAGTTTTTTACTCCACTTCGTAGATAGGAAGTGGTCAATTACTATACTTGGAGGTTTCATTATGAGCAGTAAACGTGCCCCAGGGCGTTCTCTGGATGAATGGATGGAACTGGTGATCCAGTGCAGACAGAGCGGGCTTACTGATGCCGCATGGTGTAATGAACACGGGATCTCTCCCAGCTGTTTTTACAATGCGGTCACACGCCTGCGTAAAAAGGCCTGTCAGATCCCAGAATCGGCTAACAAAGCCAGTACCCTTGATCTTACATCCCATAAACAGGATGTGGTCCAGATCGCTATAGAGCCGGAAACTCCTCCGGCAGAACTGGTTTCAGATAAAGATAACAGTTCCATGTACCTTGATAATCCACATACGATCGAGATCGAAGCCAGAGGACTGATGATCCGGATGAGCAATACCGTTCATCCTTCCCTTCTGAAGATCCTGATGGATGCGCTGAAGGAGCCATTATGTTAGCGGATATCTCAAATGTCGATGCCATTTATATCGTCTGCGGCAGAACAGATATGCGCAAATCTATTGATGGATTATGTGCGATCATCCAGGATCAGTTTTCCATGGAGATCGACCACGCACTTTATCTTTTCTGTGGCCGAAGATGTGACAGGATCAAAGCCATCTTAAAAGAACCTGACGGGATCGTTATGATCTACAAAAGACTGACAGCCCAGGGTTCTTACCGATGGCCAAGAAATAAATCAGAAGTCCGGAACCTCACATGGAGGGAATTCGACTGGCTGATGTCAGGCATTGATATTGAGCAGCCGAAAGCGATCAAAACATCCTGTGCAAGGTAATAAAACCGCTTGTTTTCCCTGTACGTTCAGCATTTTTTAGGGTGCACTGTTTTCCTGTTGTACTGGCAGCACTGTCTGTTTTCTGATATAATAGAGATATCAAAAGCAGGAGGAAAAAGCAGTGGCAGACAGTTCCAAAGATATCCAGCTGCGTGAGCTGAAAGATATGATCACAGAGCTGAAAAATTTAATAAAAACTCTTCAGGCAACTGTCGATGCCGGAAATAAACGGGAGGAAGCCCTTACACAGGAGCGTGATAACCTGAAAGAAGAAGTGGAACTTCTCCGTAAAAAACTCTTTGGCACTTCCAGCGAAAAACGTTCCGCCGATCTTCCGGGACAGCTGAACCTTTTCAACGAAGCTGAAATGGAACAGGATCCTGCGGCCGCTGAAGCCGAGGAGATGGCTGCACTGCTTCCCGAAAAAAAGAGGAAAGCCCGCGCAACAAATGCAGAACGTTTTAAGGGTCTGCCTGTAAAAAAGGAATATTTGGATATCCCGGAAAAGGACAGGTTCTGCCCGGCCTGTAATGCCCCGCTGAAAAGGATCGGTGAGGAGTTTGTACGCCGTGAACTGGTCTTTATCCCGGCAAAGCTGAAAGTCATCGAATACTACAGTGTCAGCTATGAATGCCCGGAATGCAGTAAACGCGGTCTTTCTGTTATCAAAAAAGGAAAAGATGGAAAACCGCATTTGCTCTATGGGATGGCTTCGGCTGGCACAGTTGCATGGGTGATGTACCAGAAGTTCTGCAACAGCCTGCCCTACTGCCGTCAGGAAAAAGATTGGAAACAGTATGGTGCATCCATCACAAGGGCAACCATGGCAAACTGGGTTATCCTTAATTCAGATGCATTCTTTCGTCCGATGTATGAATACTTCCGCCGGAAACTGCTGGAGCGGGAATTCGCAATGGCAGACGAAACGCCCCTGCAGGTACTGCATGAACCGGGGCGCCGGGCCCAGTCGAAATCCTATATGTGGCTTTTCCGCAGCGGGGAAGATGGCGGTGTACCAATCATCCTCTATAAATACTCGGAAACCCGCGCCGGGGATAACGCGGTTGAATTCCTGCAGGGATTCAAAGGCTACCTGATGTGCGATGGGTATAGCGGGTACAACAAAGTGCCGGATGCAAAACGTACTGCCTGTTGGGCACATATACGCAGGTACCTGGTGGATGCAGTCCCGAAAGGGAAAAACCTGGATTACGGCCAGCCTGCTGTGCAGGGTATCCTGTATATCGACCGTCTCTTCCGTCTGGAAGAAACGATCAAGGCAAAAAGTACAACCTTCGATTCTCTCAAAAAAGCACGCCTTGAAAAAGAAGTGCCTGTCATTGAGGGCTTTTTGTCGTGGCTTGACATGCAGAAACCTACCCGGGGATCCCGGATGGATAAGGCAGTCACCTATATCCAAAACCGCCGCTCCTATCTTATGACCTATCTGGAAGATGGCAGATGTAGTTTTTCTAATAATCTCAGTGAGAATGCGATCCGCCCCTTTACAGTAGGCCGTAAAAACTGGCTGTTCTGTGATACTCCGAACGGTGCACAGGCCAGTGCCATTGTTTATACTATGGTAGAAATGGCAAAGGCAAATGGAGTAAACGTCTATCACTATCTGACTTATCTACTTGAGAAACAGCCTAATGATAGTATGAGTGACGAGGAGCTGGATCAGCTGGCTCCATGGAATGAAGATGTCAAGGCAGAACTCAAACGACTGGTAGAAAACTCCAACGAATAATCAATTATATGTGAATTGTCAAGGTACTCCGACTGCTGAAAAGTAGTCGGATATTTTTCTGGTAATACCTGAAAATTAAGCGCTTAC
>NZ_JAJDMI010000096.1:0-2996 GCF_020593505.1 Blautia sp. DFI.3.45 | reverse complement strand
AGGAGCTGTCCATTGATTGCACCTTGGAGATTACGGAAGGTACTGCAAAAGTATTCTGGATTTCTGGATCTGATGAAGCAGTCACTTTGATTGAAGCAACCGGAACTTATAGTGACACAATTACACTTCCTGATGCTGGAAATTATATCGGCATTGAATGTGAGAATTTCACTGGAAACATTGAATTAAATATTAAATAATACTCTGCCGGACGACGGCAAAAGAAAAAAGCCGTCGTAGAGCAGACAATTTGACACGCCCATTTGAAACGGCGGCTTTGATTTTCAGAGCCGCCGTTTCTTTGCGTTTACACAAACCTATGATGAATTTTCTGGAAATATTGTAGCTAATAGTGATTTAAACTGTTGTATTTGTTTAAAAATCAAAATATTTCTAATGAGTCTTCCGCATCTACCCACATCTGTAGATTTCCATCAAGATATAACCTTGCATATTCAAGAGGGTCATCAATGGCGAGTGCGTTTAATGCACAGTCTGATCCAGGTGTAGTCTTTAAATTCTTTTCAGCTTCCCAGCAGTCAATGCGAAGCATATAGCCGGCACTGGTATAAACATCAATACTGTTGCACTGTGGATTGTATTCTGCAAATATTGTTCTCATCGTATCCCATCTCCTTATTATTCAATCAACCATTAATTGTAAAAATTAAGAAGTATTTCAATCAGTTCACCATGTCAGTTTTATTTTGTGTTATACTGTTTTATAGATTTTTCTTGGTTTCCGCTGCCGCTCTTCGTTCCACTACGGTCGGTTCAGAGCCAACGTCCACTGGACGTTGTGAACCGGTCGGCACAGAGCAGAGGTCCACCGGACCTCTTGTGCCCTTGTATTTTCCCTTATCAGAGTTCGTAAACTTATATGGGAAGAGATAACACAAGAGAAACAATAAGGGAAAGCTCACCTGCGATAAATCCAGTGTTTTCAAGGGTCTGCGGAGAATTTAATAACAAAATATAACAGATATTAAATCTCTTAAAACAGGTGAAATCTCAATCGGAATTTGTAAGAATAAAAAGGGTAAAGAAATGACCGTTCAACAATTAAAATATATTTTGAAGGTAGCAGAAGTCGGTTCAATTACCGAAGCTGCGAAACTGCTTTTTATATCACAACCAAGTCTTTCCAATTCTATTAAAGAAACGGAAACAGAAGCAGGCATCACCATTTTTCTCCGCAGCAGAACAGGAATTACTCTGACAAAAGAAGGTACTGAATTTCTCGGTTATGCTCGTCAAGTGATACAGCAAATGGAGCTGTTGGAGGATCGGTATATTACAAACCTGCCAGAGAAGGTGACATTTGGAGTATCTTCTCAGCACTATACTTTTACGGAAAACGCTTTTGTGGAATTAGTCAAGCGCTTTGGACAAGAACGATATGCCTTTTATTACAATGAAACCGGAACACATCAGATATTGGATGATGTGAAAAATCGTGTCTGTGATTTGGGCATTCTTTATTTATCGCATGAAAACGAAGTCGTCATGCGGAAAGCGATAGAGGAAAACCATCTGGTGTTTACCGAGCTATTTGCAGCAAAGCCTCATGTTTTTTTGCAAAAAGATCACCCATTGGCATCGAAAAAAGTAGTTTCCGTTCATGACCTTGCACCTTATCCACGGTTAAACTTTGTGCAGGGAGAGTATGAATCTGTCTATTTTTCAGAGGAACTATTCAGCTCCATCCCGGTGGATAAGGAAATCCGGGTCAATGACAGAGGGGCTATTGTCAACTTCATGCTTGGACTGAATGCCTATACTATTTCCAGTGGTATTTTCCCGAAATATTTGAACGGAGAAAATATCATCTCCGTTCCGCTTGCAGAAAATGAGACAATGCATATTGGATATGTGCTGAATGAACATCAGGAATTAAGCGAACTTGGAAAAAGCTATCTGGAAGAATTGCGGAAATACGCTCCAGTCAATCCATAGTCATAGGATATGGATAATCATATAAAATAGGTGTTATGTATGCACCGCTGTCTGCTGATATAATAATAGCAGAAAGGTGGTCGATGATTATGCCTATGGCGGTACTGAGCAATTTTTTGATTTATTGCATTATAAATGCCTTTACGCCTGGACCGGGAAATATTCTGGCATTAAATACCGTAACAAACTATGGATATAAAAAAGGAAAGCCGCTGTTCTTTGGAATTTTTGCAGGCTACTATGTAGTGCAAATCTTATGTGCAATTTTTGTATATGGGGTTAATTCTTTGCTTCCGAATGTAATGGAAGTGATGAAGTACATCGGAGCAGCCTACATCCTGTGGCTTGCGATTCATATTGCTTTCAGTAAGCCGACCTCAGAAAACACAGAGCAATCCGCAGCGTTTCTGAAAGGCTTCATGCTGCAATTTGTCAATGTGAAGATCTATATGTTCGGAGTTACCGCACTAACGGGTTATGTTTTAGGATATATGTCCTCTTTTCCGGCTTTGCTGTTTTTTGAGCTGGTTATTGCAACGATCGGAACGATCGCAACCTGTACTTGGATTGGCTTGGGCGTACTGATTCAGAAGTTTTATCTGCGGCATTTCCGTGTCATTAACATTATCCTTGCACTAACATTACTGGAGTGCATTTGGGGAATGTTAAGATAATTGTTGCTTTGAACGCAATTCTAATTAATAAATTCAAGTTTGAAAAATTGAGAAATCGTAAAATTGAAGAAAAAAGAAAAGCACAGTTCTTCTTAGCTTATCGGGAACTGTGCTTTTCTGTAAATAAATACTTTTAATTAGCCGATTACAGCATCCTCTGCTGTAAAATGTTCCAGAGAATTTTCCTTTACCTGAATGCAGATATAAGTAATTCCGGAAATATCGGATGCAAAAAACTGACGCTTTGCAGCAGGTGCGATTTTTAGCCAGTCTCCAGTTGAAAGGCTAATTTCTTCTCCATCAATTATGGTTTTGCCGTTACCTGAAAGAATTCCATAGATTTCTTCATTTTCTTTATGAGAATGA
>NZ_JAJDMI010000095.1:0-3103 GCF_020593505.1 Blautia sp. DFI.3.45 | reverse complement strand
CATTATGAACTACAAAACGGCAAATGTATAGTTACCCAAGAATTAAGCGCTTACCATATATCACTCTGATGACACAGAATAGCAAGACAATTCGAATTATATTTCTGCCAAAATGTACGCAGAAAAACTGTGCTTTTTATGTCGTTTTTTACACGTTTTTTCTGCGTATTTTGGTATTATCCGGCAAAACAAAATCGGCTTTAGCGATGATATTCAGTGGATATTTTCACATAGACCGACCTTGGTGGGTATCCCCCCTGTTTAATTCTGCGAAAATTCGCACGAAGGGGGCCATCGGTCTAATATAGAAATAGACGCAGAGAACTCTTATCCCCCTACCTTATTATCCATACAGAGTGCCAAAACATATTATATTGCTTTCTTCAAACCTGTTATATAATTTGCAAATGAAGCATACATCTCCTCTGTTATAGATTTATGCAACTTTAATTCTTTTTCAGTAGCTACTAACTCTTCAAATGCTATATTATGAACACACTTATTAAAATCAAGTCTTTGCAATACTTTTTTAGTATACGGTCTTTTTGCATCCCGGAAGGATATACTAAGCAAGAATTTTTGTACTCTTGAACTATTTAACAGAAGCATACAAGTATACGCATCTGAATAATTATCAAATGACAGAAAATATGATGTATCATCAACCATAATCGGATGCTCTATTTTATTCTCATTATAAAGTAATGCAAATAACGGTCTCTTATAAAAACCAGAAATCCCCACTTTATATTTTGCATATGAATAATCACCAACTCCAAACATACTAAATGCTGGAGCACCTTTGTAAATACTACTTCTTCTAGAATCAAATACATCTTTTCTATCACATAAATACTTCCATGTTTTTGGTGCTAAAGCTTCAATATAATTGGTTTCTTCCCTTGCCTTTTTTTGAGTAACAATAACATATTTTGTAAAATCCGAATTAATAATCGGTTTTTTAAATGAACTACTTTTCATTAATGGAAAAACAAGCAAATCTTCTAATTCAACTTTCTCTTTATTCTTATTTTTGTAATTGTTCTTACCTTGCTTCTCTAATTCCATTACCCCCGCACAATCATGCTTAACTCCTTGTCTCCATTCAAATACACTCTCGCCATCTAAATCTAAAACATCATCATCTAAATTACTCAGTTTTCCATTTTGAAAAGAAATTCTTCCAGAAATAGTATTTGGGGGTTCGATGTCATAAACCTCACACTCCCGACATTTTGAATTTGATGTAGACATTTTAATGTATAATAAACATGCTGGTGCACTAATCCCAAAAACCTTTGAAGAATCAAAATTATATATTCTAAGGTCATCAACACATACATCATTTCTATCAAGTTCAAGTAATACATTTCGTGCAACAGATGTTTTACAGAGCATTGCAATAGCAACATTCTTATTAACAGACTTTTCTATCAATTTTAATATTATATATTCACATATATCAAAATTACTTGCACCTGTTATAGCATCAGTTCCGCTTAACCTTTTAAAATTCTCCTTTTCTGGTAAATTAAAATTCAATTCAGAATTTGTCGCCCAAGGCGGATTCCCAAGAAACAATGTTTCCGTTTCCCCAACATATTTCTCTATTTTATATGTAAAAAAGTTATCATTTACAATATGTAACCTATCATCAGATATACGCTTTTTGCATTCATCACAATATTCTGGATTTATTTCTACGCCGACAATTTTTTTTATTGTAGAAAATGTATTCAAGGCAGCCTTAATAAAATTACCCAAACCAGATGTTGGTTCTATTACAACCTCTGGATTTAACTTGAGTTCATTGTAAAGCAAACTGCAAATAGTTTCTGCAAACTGATTTGGGGTTTGATAGTCACCAAATTCCTTCTTCAAATCACTACCATTCATAATTTAAAACCCCATTTACTGTATTGTCCAATGCAATTACTCTGGCATATTGCAATCTCCACTGTAAAGCATTACTAATTGTTAAATATCCTTGCTCTGGTTTATTACACAATATTTCGTCTGCTAAATCGGAATACACTATATCATCACCTGGAACATTTTTATCAACTAAAAAACCAATGATATCTTCTTTATTTGCACCATCATCTACCATTTCTCTTAATCGTTTTGTAATAGTATAATCAGCGGTTCTAGACTTATCAATAAATGTACAATACTTGAAATCCAAAGTACATGAATTTGCTGTATCTTTCTTATCATAAACAAAGACTAAAATGTTATATCCTAATCCAAATATCTTCTGACGTGCATTTTTAAACGGACAACTACTCTGTGGCTGAACAATACTTGTAACCTTTATATCCGTTTCTATCTCCGCTCCTGGTAGATCAATTCCCCTGGCACTGCTTCCAATCTCAATTTCATATTTACTGGAAATATAGTCTTGAAATCTGTGTTCAACATATGTTCCTACCGCTTTACCATCAGTCACTCCAATAAGTGAAGAATGATTTTCCTTTTTCATAAGTTCACAAAATATTTTAGCTTCTTTTTTTAAATCACTTATATCCATAACCTTCATTTCATCTCATCCTCCAAGGTAAATTATGCGATGTTATTGTAACACATTACTTTCTTTTAATAAAGTAATGATTATATTTTACACACATCGACTGCATTCCAACTATCCTCCCAATTTACACCTTCTGGTAGTAATGCAAGATGCTCTGCCTTTTTTATTGCTTCATCTTCCGTCTCCGCTTCAATCTGAATTGAACCCATTTTCATTATTGTTACATCCCATATTTTCTCCATAGTCATTCTCCTCTCTTAACCTATCAATTGCAAATCTTATTACTTCCGACTTAGTCATATTAAGCAAGCGACAATATGTCTCCAATCTAGTTTTAGTTCTCTCATCCATTCTCAACGAATACACATATTCCTTATTATTTTTTCCTTTTGGTCGACCTATATTACTCATTTAATTCACCTCATATATGTAGTATACTTTTTGCATTACAAAAAGTCAAGAAGAATCGAACAGTTGTTCGTTACGTTTGTAGAAAAATACTCCAACTAACCTGCGATGGTTAAATGAATTTTTAAATTCTACCTTGCAAGAGTAAATTCTATACCTGTAGAA
>NZ_JAJDMI010000094.1:0-3189 GCF_020593505.1 Blautia sp. DFI.3.45 | reverse complement strand
CGCGCGACCTTGCCAAGGTCGAGACCGCGGGTTCGAGCCCCGTCTATCGCTCTTAGGACTTCGGATTTTCCGAAGTCCTTTTTTCTTTTAAGAACCACTATAAAAGAACTGCGGCATATCCATTTGATAAATATGCCGCAGTCCGTTAGGAAGGATTATAGTATAGAATTATAATTTCAGATGTCGGCTTGTACTCAGGATTGTTCTGAGATAGTGTCGGAATCACCGTAAAAGGTCAGAAGATAGAGTCCGCAGATTCCAACCAGACCATATACGATTCTGGAAACCCAGCTCATGCTTCCGAAAAGGAGAGCGACCAGGTTCAGATTGAAAAAACCAATCAGTCCCCAGTTAACAGCTCCGATAATGGCGATAGTCAGCGCCGTATATCTTAAACATTTGCTTCCCATAAGTCACCATCCTTTCATAACCTGTCGCTGTATACAGCTTTTACAGGAATCATAAAGCTATTACATTTCATATTGTGCCATGAAAGACAAAAAATATGCACAGCAGGTTCAAATTAAATTTGAACCACTGTGCATATTTCAACAGAATTAAATAAGTTTTCTGCTTCAATTGAGAATATCTGTCTGACAATCGGATTATTTTACTTTAAGTATCTGTCTGGCATTTGCGTCTTCATCGAAGGAAAATGCCTCCTGTGCCTGAACCGTTACATCACTCTCATCTGTCAGTGTAAATGCCTGGCATACATTAACGGTCTGTCCGGGCTGAATCTCAGCTGTAAAATGATCGATGGCATCGTCATTATTCTCGGGAATCGCTGCCTCGCAGGATTCTCCATGCTGGTAAGCTTTTAGGCTGACATCAACCATTGCACTGGATGCAGAGGAAGAATTATTGGTGTAATCGTAATAAACCATAATACATGGATTTCCGGCAAAGTCTTTGGTGATCGTATGTTTGGTATATTTGATCGTAAATTTTTCTGTTGTGAGATTAAGCGTATCATCTGCAGATGCCTCCGGTGCATTGGAAGAAGAACCTGA
This sequence comes from Blautia sp. DFI.3.45, assembly GCF_020593505.1. Classification (NCBI taxonomy): domain Bacteria; kingdom Bacillati; phylum Bacillota; class Clostridia; order Lachnospirales; family Lachnospiraceae; genus Blautia; species Blautia sp. DFI.3.45. Next base: position 2,176 of record NZ_JAJDMI010000094.1, on the reverse strand, counting down.
GGAATCTTCGTTATCCATATTGTTGAGGGAGTTGTTTATTTCCTCTTCAACACTCTTGAAGTTTGCTGACATGATTTTTACTGTCTCATCATCCAGAGAAACAATTTTCCATCCGGAATCTGTTTTGATCACCGGATAGGTGATATCTGTTTCGGAGAATACATCCTTTTCCACTTTTTTTGCCTGTTCATTCAGAATGGAAGCAAGTTTTGCCTGTGTCTCTTCTTCTGTAAGCTGGTTTCCGGCATAAGCGTTGGAAACGATCTGACGGAGAAATTCAGTGATAGTCGCTTTATAAATATTGGTTCCGTCAATGTAAGTGATATGTGCTGTGACAGAAGCTGTACCATTCTGGATGTCGAATCTGTTTCTGGTGATCTTATAGGTCATCTTTTTGTTAATTTCTGAGAAGAAATCCGTGTATGCGGCATCGCGGATATCTGCATTGTCCAGTGCTGTGAGATCGCTGCTCTGGATCATGGATTCCATTGCATTGAAGTCCATTTTCTTCATACTGTCAAGAAAATTTTCAACTGCCTTGCGTGGCTGCTGTCGCTGATAGAAATAGAAACCTGTACCTCCGCCAATGACGAGAACCAGGATCAGAATGAAAATAATCAGCCCGGCATGTCCTTTCTTATTACCTTTTGTCATATTTCCTCCTGCCTTAGAGCATAACCGCTCTGAAACGTATTATGTTAAAAAGTTTCAATTTTATATCTGCAACAACATTCGTGCAGATGTAATGTTACTGAGAACAGAGTGAACAGTAACGATATAATTGATTATATCAGAATGCGTTGACAATGGCAATTGTCTTACTTATAATCAAAATTATAGAAATCAGAGCGGATAATATAAATATATAAGAAAATACAGAAAGAAGGCGTGGATCTATGAAGTATGAGAGTTCTTTTAAATCAGAAGCAGACGGGCTTGAGATTTCGGTCATGGCACTGATACCGGATAAGAAACCCTATCGTGCAATTGTACAGCTGGTTCATGGAATGAGTGAGCATAAAGATAGATATATCCCGTTTATGCAGTATCTGGCAAAGCTTGGATATGTGGTGGTGATCCATGATCACAGAGGACATGGAAAAAGTGTAAAACATCAGGATGATCTCGGCTTTACATACGGTGGGGGAGCACAGGCGATGCTTCAGGATATCCGGACAGTGAACAGGAAAATCCATGCATACTATCCGGAACTTCCGCTGATCCTGATGGGGCACAGTATGGGCTCGCTGGCAGTGAGGGCATTTGTGGCAGAACATGACAGCTGCGTAGATATGCTGATCGTGTGCGGTTCTCCAAGCTACAATACTGCCATGCCTCTGGGAGTTGCCATTGCAAAGACAGAGAAAGCAGTCTTTGGACCGAGACACAGAAGTAAACTTATCGAAACAATGTCATTTGGTGCAGGGGCAATGAAATTCCGAAAGGATAAGAGATGTACAGCCTGGATCTGTTCTGATCCTGATGTGGCGAAAGAATATGAGGAATCCGAATTGTGTGGTTTCACTTTTACGGACGATGCGTATCTGGCATTATTTGAACTGATGAAGCGTGCCTATGATGTGGAGCATTTTTCCTGTACAAATCCAGATATGCCGGTATTGTTTGTAAGCGGGGCTGAGGATCCCTGTCTGATCAATGTGCGCCATTTTGCAAAGACAGTGCGGGCTATGCGACGGGCCGGTTATAAAGATGTAAAGGGGAAACTGTATCCGGGAATGCGTCATGAAATTCTTAATGAGATCGGCAAGGAGCAGGTTTATCGTGATATTGCTGTCTATATGAGAAAAAAAGGTTTCTGAGTGGATGTATAAAATGGAGAGATATCCGGTTAAACTATAACGATCTGTAACTATTTGTTGTTTGATGGCTGCGAATTGCTATAGAACCATTAAAATCCATTTTAAGAGAGGAGAACCGGATATTGGGAAAAAACAAAATGATATTGTTGCTGATACTTGTTTTCAGCATTGGCTGTGCAGGCTGTACGGAGAAAAATCCGGCGGCAGAACAGGGAGAACTTGTAAAAAATGAGAGACTGTCGGAGCAATTCGGCAGTCTTTCTCGCTGTTAAGGTATAAGACTTTACGTTTGAATAATTGTGCGTCGCATTCTCGTTACTTTAGCCTGCAAATAAAAAGTCAATACTAAAATTGAA
>NZ_JAJDMI010000093.1:0-3528 GCF_020593505.1 Blautia sp. DFI.3.45 | reverse complement strand
TGAATGTGCATTGTGATCTATTTTTTCCATAAAAACAGTCCTTTTTTGATCTTTTGCCTTATCGACTGATTCTATTATACCATGAATCGCATTGCAGAACAAGTGTTCTTTTCTGTTTTTTTGCAATTTATCTCCCACCTATAGAGGAAGAAGAATTCTTGCTATATATTATGTTAAAGCCATCGGCTTAACGTAACGTATCACTTCGTTTAATAAAATTGGTACAAGCATCAGTTTCTGTTTCCGGATACAAAATACCGCTCTCTCTTCCAAGTTTAAAACAGCGCATCATCCAAATCATGTTTCGTGCAAGATTCCGCATGGTCTGCATACCTTCTTCATCCTGAGAAGCTTCTTCTCCGTAAAGACCATGTACCATGTTCCAATAGGTAGAACCGGCGACTGGCATCTGTGCAATCCCAAAATATTTATTGATCCCATCAAGAGCTGCCGTGGTTCCTCCTCTTCTTGCTACTGCAACAGCAGCACCCGGTTTAAATTTGAAGGCGTCATAACCTCCGGCACTGTAAAAAACTCTGTCCAAAAAATCATAAATACGTCCACTTGGATGTGCAAAATATACTGGTGTTGCAAATACAAAGCCATCTGCTATTTTAGCCTTTTCAACAAATTCATTTACGCCATCATCTTTAATCACACACTTTCCTGTTTTTTGACAGACATTACATTGAAGACAATCTGCTATAGGCTTTCCTCCAAGCTGAACAACCTCTGTCTCTACTTCTTCTGAATGAAATACCTTTATCATTTCTTCCAAAGCTGTCATTGTTGTTCCATGCAGATGACTGCTTCCGTTAACAAGCATTACTTTCATTTAATTTAACCTCCGTTGATTTTTCTATCAGTTTTGGCAAAGCACCACGTCCATAGGATATAATCCTGTTTTATACCGCATGGACATAAGCGTACGTCTTGCTGTTTTTTTGATACAGTTCCAGATTTTTTACGCTTATCTGTTTACTCATTTTCTTCCAAATCTTCCCATGGTTTCAGCCCCATTTCTTCCCAGGTGACACCATATGGTGTACCTCCGGAAGTGTAACCTGCAATAAAGAAAAATCTGAATACATACTGTATGTTTTATCGGCTATTACACTTTTCTGTTTTTGTTTTAAATCCTTATAGTTTTTATCCGCCCTCTGCATATTTATCCTCATTCAGTATTCTTTCTCGATTTCTTCTGTTATCCCAAACATATTTTTAAAGTCATCTAAATCCTTGGGAGACTTGATCAGCATGATTTCTTCCAGTTTTCCAGTCTGCATATCTTTGAATCCTGCCACCTGCTCACCTGTGCAAATACTTGCACGAATTACTGGTTTCATACATTCTCTATCATAAGATTTTTTAACGTTTTTCTTTTTGAACAATCCCATACTATCGCCTTCTTTCTGCTGTGCCATATCTGTACCGCCTTTACAGTTCTTATTCATCGTAATGATTATATCCACCAAACAATCCTGGTTTGCTATATCCTTTTTTACTCATATCATTCTCCTCCTGATTCTTTATTCTTATATCTCAGAATAACACTCTTTTCTCTTTTTGAAATCGCATAACAGGCGACATTCACTCATTTGCCTATGGGTTACTGTTCACTCCGTTCCCAGCAACACGCTTCGCGATGCACAGAATTTATGCTAATCGCATAAATTCGCGCAGTATGTCTCGGGTTTTCTGTGACCTTCGCTCACAAAAAACACCTCGCGGGATATTACCAGTGAACAGTAACGCCTATGGACATTATACCATCAATTACTTGTTGTTAGCTTACAAATCAAGTATAATAAAATATATTATGAAATAACTGCGCAGCATGAGGCCTGGAAGACAGGTAATCCTCATGCCTGGCGATATACGAGGGAGGAATTCTCATGGGTAAACAATCCACCAGGGAAAACAAAACTATTTACCAGCTTTGCCGAGAATCGGCAGGACTTACAAGAGCAGAGGCCAGTGAAAAAATGACTGCTGTCTCTGATTCAAAAATTGAAAAATTCGAATATGAAACACAAGAACCAACGCCTTATGATATCCTCCAGATGGCAGATGCCTATAAAAGACCAGATCTTTGCAATTATTACTGCTCTCACAAATGCGAAATAGGTCAACGTTATGTTCCTGAAATAGAAGTGACTAATTTATCAAATATCATTTTGGAGACAATTGCCAGCTTAAATGAAATCAATCCTCTTACCGGTCGCCTGATCCAAATTGCACGTGACGGTAAAATCAGTGATGATGAAATGAAGGATTTTGCTTATATCAGTAAAAAACTTAATGAAATTTCTTTAGCTATAGACTCTTTGAATCTTTGGGTAGATAAAACAGCCGGGGAGCAGGGGCTCAATCTTGAACTCTTAAATGCCGAAAAAGCAAAATTAAAATAATCCATACTGCACGAAAGGCAATGAATCATTTCTGATTCATTGCCTTTACCTTACATACGCTGTAATTGACTGACTATGCTTTCGGTTCTTCGAATTGCTTCTTCTACCTGTCTTTTTGCATTATTGATCCGATCCTGGACCACCCAGTCCACAACAAATCCATCAAAAAAATAATCCGCAAATGAAAGAAAATCTCCAGTATTGATATTTAAGTTACATGCCATATTTACATCATTTAATTCTCTGCTGAAACTACGTAGATCATACTTTGCCTGTTCCATATTCCGTTTCGCCTGGTCCATTTTGGAATGTTTTAGCATTGTAGTAAAAAATCCACCGCCAAACATATCTACCAGACCCCAGTTCTTTGCACTGTTCAGATTTTCTTTTGCCGTACGAAGACTATTCAGTGCTCTTCGGCCGGCTTCAATAGCTTCTCTCTTTTCTTTCTCAATATCATACCCCATTCGTCTTCTCCTCCTGATCCATTATGAATGTGAGGTTGCCAATGCTATAATACCACCGACAATCAACAATGGAAAAGCAATATACATCAGTCCACCCAAAACCATACCGATCAATATCACCGGGAAGAAAATAACTGTGCAAAGTAATTTCATAATTCCCCAGGATGCTCTTAACCCAAAAACAAAAAATTTTCCTACAAACCAGATCATACAAATTGTAAACAATAATGATAACATTTTTTACCCCTCCTGAAACTTATTCTAATAAATGCCTTTTTTTGGTTCTTTTTCTGCTAAATATTCAGATGTGTTCTTCATTCCAAACTTATTACTGAATTCCGGATTTTTCTCCATTTTTTCTATTATTCGGATCAATCGAATTCTCTGTGCTACTTCCATCTGATCACCTCGTTTATATTCTTCTTTACTGTTGACATTGTCAGTATAGCAAAATATTTTTTCATAATAAACACCCATTATGAAGAATTGAACCTTTATATTTCTCGAATGTGAACGTCACATGACTGAAGTCACGTGCTTCCAGACGCTTTAGGCGTCCGACTGAATATCGGCGGATACGCCTGTAACTTAGGTACGCAGTTATGCGCATTTCCCATGCCAGATATGGCAGGTTCCCACATTACAGGTAG
>NZ_JAJDMI010000092.1:0-4684 GCF_020593505.1 Blautia sp. DFI.3.45 | reverse complement strand
AGGGAAATAAAACATGCGTTTTGTGCAATTTTTATTTTTCAGACACGCTCTAGGCATGATACTTATAGCGGTTGGAATATGGGTAGGGTTTATTTGATGACAACTTTAGTCTTTAGAGCAAATTAATCAGAAGTTGAGAGGAGATCTCTGTAATGTTTATATTTTTATCTGCGTGTTCACTTTTAGTACCGTTATCTATGATTATATTGGGATATACGTGGAAAGATAAGCCTCCTAAAGATCGGCAGGGGAGTTCGGGATATCGAACTACTATGTCAAGGATGAATGATGAAACATGGAGATATGCACACAGGTGTTGGGGCTGGATAAACTTTGTTTTAGGAATCATCCTGGTGATACTATCGATTTTTATTTTGATTTTAACGAAAGATGATACAAACTTTGAAATGATTTCTGTTTATTTGGTGTTTTTACAATTAGGAATTATGGTGCTTACAATTATTCCGACAGAATTTTTGTTGCATAAACATTTTACAAAGTAAGGAATGAAAAAATAGCTAATTTCCAATTGGCGGAAATGAAAATCGGAAGTTGGAGGATTGAATTATGTGGAATGAATTAGGTATAAGCGGTGGAACCGCAATTGTTATTTTGATTGCACTGTATTTCGTTATCAAATGGGCAGTGAAGAATGGCATCAAAGAAGCCTACAGTGCTATCACTGGAAAGAAAACTGATGAAGATATCCAAAACGAAAAAGAGTTGAAAGAACTTGGATTGGATTCAGAAGATCAATAACTTCAAGTTTGTGGAATCGACTGAAAGGAAGCATTATATGTTCTATATTGTTTTTAACTTTGCAATGGCAGTGATTATGTTTTTATTTGGAATATGGTTTTATAGGTCAAAGGGACAAGCATCTAAATTCTTGTCTGGTTATAATATGAAATCAGCAGAAGAACGAAAGAAATATGATGAAAATGCTATGTGTAAGGTGTATGGGAAAAGAATGATATTTATGTCAATTCCTTTTATTGCAGGAATGATTATAGGCATTTGGTATCCGGAAATCGGTTGTTTAATTGCATGGGCGATATGGTTTGTTATGTTTATTCAGTTGCTTATAGACAGACATAAAAGAGAAAGTTAATTTATAGAGGAATAGAATGTTTTCGAGGTGAAAATACCGTTGATTTGTTTTAGACATACGATGTCTAGTTGAAAATTAGCGGATTCTCGTTTTATGTCGTGGTAATTTTGGTATATATTGGTAAGCTGTAAGTGGAAGAGAGGTAGAGACATGGATACAAAAAAGATTGGAGCTTTTTTAAAGCAATGTCGTAAAGAAAAGAAGCTTACACAAGAGCAGCTTGCTGAAAAGTTTGGAGTATCTGCAAGAACAGTTTCCAGATGGGAAACAGGAATAAATATGCCAGATCTCAGTATACTTGTTCAACTTGCTGAGTATTACGATGTTGAGATGAGAGAGCTCCTGGATGGAGAAAGGAGCCAGACTATGAATAAAGAGATGAAAGAAACATTGGACAAAGTTGCGGTGTATGAAGAATGGGTGAAACAAAAAGCATTAAAGGCTGGAAATCTTGCATTTGCATCAATGTTTGTGATTAGTGTGTTAGCGATTATTATTCAGATGTTATTAACGGTGGATATTCGCTTGGTTTTAGGAGAGACAGCAACTGCTTTAGTAGGAGGAATCCTGTACGCCTCTATTATGGTGTACAATGGAATATGGGATAAATGTTTGCCAAAAAGTGCTACTATATGGAGAGATTTTCTCACCAGTGTGATATGTGCAGGAATTTTTACAGTCATCTATGGCATATGTTTATTTAGAATGGGAGCTACAGAAACACAGGTAACACGATTAGCATTGGGATTTCTGATTGGTATTATTATTGTGGCATTTATTATTCTTAGGCTCTTGGCATTTATTAATCGAAAAAGAAACCAGAATTCGTCAAATGTTCAGGAGAAAAAGGAAACTTCTCTATCTAAGGCAGAATGGACAAAAATTTATAATGCACAGAATATAGTAGAGACAGAACAACTTGTAGAAATGTTAAAGCAAAATGGAATAGCAGCTTTTTCACAGGAAGCAGGTGCGAATGTTGCAATGCATGGGGCACCAGGATTTGGAATATATGGTGTGGATATATTTGTGAAAACCGATGATGCAGAGAAGGCAGTACAGTTGATCAAGGAGATTAATAACCAAGAATGAAGAAAATTTTTGACATTTTCACACATGCGTGCTAATATGATTATAGAAAAAGAGTGCTACCGATAGACGGTTAGTCCACATACTTAATTGATTAAAAATAACCGTTCAGTTTGCGAGGCTGGGGCGGTTATTTTTGTGTCTTGTTATTATCTTTGCCGAATGTGTATCCGGCACAAAAGCAGGTGATGCCGAAGCTCACGACTGCAATAAAGTCCACAATACTCATTGGCTTAGCCCTCCTTTCCAGTGGATTCTCTTTCGAGTTTCTATGTAATCAGAGGGTCACAGGTCTCCGTTTCACTTCGGTCGTTGCAAAACGAGTGCCACTGGCACTCTGCAACCCTCTGCTGAAGGACTAACCGCCTACCGTTATGATAGCACCCATGTTTCGATTATAACAGTCAAGGTGGGAATCTGCAACCGGAAAGTTGACAGCTCATGAAAATCTGGCTGTGATACCATTTTGATACTAAAAAATGAAGGGAATAGGAATATAGCCTGGAAAATCCACAATACAGGACAATATAGACACGAAAATCATAGAAAATAATGAGTTTTTAAGAACCTCACAAACGTGAAGGTGGACGTACTGTAGGATCAGGACGTGTTGCTACAGTTATCGAGTAATCATATCTGAATATATATTGAGTACCGCAAGGTACATGTGTCCAAACGTAAGATACCCGTAGAACTTCGGTTTTACGGGTTTTTCTGTTGCCTGGAAATATATAAAAGGGCGGAAAAGAATAACGAACAGCATAGAAAAACGATTGCCGGGAGAATGTCCTGACAACCGCTTGTGATAACAGAATGATAACAAAATATATAATTTTCGCTTTTTAATACCAGACAGATATTCCTTCTTTTAAAATTTTACCGGAATTGTAGCCTTCTACAATTTTACTGATTGCATGATCTGCAAAAAAAGTTGTTGTAAATTCAGTTGTTGCTGAAGGCCATTCTTCTTCCGTTAAAAATGGAAGTCCTTCTTCTCTTCTCATGTCATTAACAGAATTTCTGGCTTCATTTTGCTCATCTACAGTAACAATATGGGAAAAATCATCATGTGCCATTTTCTGAATTTCTACAGTTTCATTTAATTTGTCAATTAGTATAATTCCATACATTTCATCTTCATTACCATTTGGAAAATACCAATAAGTAAGATATTGATCAGTTTCTTCGATTAATCTAAAAGTAACCATTTCGTCACACTTTCTATATATATTAAAATTAAGTTAGATCATAAACTCTGACAGTATTGCCCTCGGTGCCTTTTTTGATGATAGTATGACAACCTATCGTAGTTCCCATAGCACGCAGTTTCCATTCTTCTTGGGTAGCGTCTAGCTTATCCAGTTCTACTTGTCTTTTATCTTCATCTTCAATAGCTAATATTTCAGCTTTTTCCTTTTCATAGACATTTTTAAATTGACACCATTTCCTAAAAAAGTCCTGCATTGTAGGATTTTCGAATGTCAGTGCAACCTTCTGATCAGGTGTTTCAGCAAGTGAGAGGTTCATCGAGTCATCAATAGAAAACAACAGAGAGAGTACATCTCCGACTGTTTCAATATTAAAATCCAGAAAACACTTACGTTTAATCTCAGTGCAGTTGCTATCTTTTCTAACTGATCTGGTTTTGGATTCCGGATTCCAAGTTCATATTTTCTGATCGTACCTACGTTAATGCCGGACACTCGGCTAATTGTATCTGACTGTATCTTCTGAATTCCCGGAATGCCCGGAATGCCCGGATTTTTTTGCCAACCATAATGCTGCCTCCTTAATAATATTTGTGCTTCTATTCTAGCACAAAAGTGAATGATATAAAAGAGTGAGATTTAACAAATTGCTGATACGCAAGCGATAGGTATGGAATGGAAAAAATAAATTCACAAAAGTGAATTATTATAAGAGAACAACAAAAAAGTCACAAAAGTGGCTAGAAAGGAGGATGCTATGAGAACTAATTATATGATGACTGTTGATGATGTCATGGAAGAATTAGGTGTGAAACGCAGTAAAGCTTATTCTATTCTGAAACAGCTCAATGATGAACTGGAAAAGGAAGGATATGTGGCAGTTCGTGGAAAGATTCCACGTCCCTACTGGGAAACAAAATTTTATGGATGCTCTCAGAGAGCAGTATGAAGGAGGATTTAAGATGTCAGCTTACAAAGACAAAACACAGGGAACCTGGTATGTGAGCTTCCGTTATGTTGACTGGACAGGAAAGAAAACGCAGAAGCTGAAAAGAGGGTTCAAGACTAAGAAAGAAGCATTGAATTATGAGAAGGAATTCATAAGAAAGACTGCAGCGGATATGAAGATGGAGATGAACAGTTTTATTCAAATTTATTTTGAATAACTGCGCGTCGCATTCTCGTTACTTTCAGTGATGAGTTAGACTGATGAGTTAGACGGCTTGAATGAAAAAGTAAATTCTACATTCTAATATACCTTGATTTTATGCGGGAT
>NZ_JAJDMI010000091.1:0-5062 GCF_020593505.1 Blautia sp. DFI.3.45 | reverse complement strand
CGTCTGTTGATACAATCGGGATTTCTTCAGTTCTCTGATCCTGAAGTAATCGAGTGATCAGGCTTCCAAGTCGAGTTTCTCCCTGAATCTGCCCGATTGCTTCACCTCTTGCCTGTCCAATTGCTTCTCCTTCTGTACGTCCCTCAGCTTTAAGTCTTTCAGATTCCAGTTCCAGAACTTTTCCTCCCATAATATCACCTATTCCTTTCCGGACATCTTCTTCTTTACGGAAGATATACTCCATTCTCCTGCTGATGTTCATTGCGAAGCTATGTGATCTTCACATCTTCCGGATATGATGTGTGGAATACATCATTGATCAGCGGTATTGCCAGATATGGCATCTTCTCGATCATTGTACGGAATACATCATCAAAAATCGTATTATTCATATAACACTCCTTTTTGTACTTACATTATAACATTTTGACGAGTTTTATTGAACACTTAATTTCTTTAAATTTATGTATTTTTATCTTTGGAATCAGTGGCGGATACTGCCTGAAAAATCACTTATAAGAAAGTATAGATTATCGTTTAAAATACCCGGTTATCTTATTTGCGGACAATCAAGCTTGGCGGGCAAAAAGAAAAACTCTACAATGAAACAAATATATATGAGATGGAGCTTGCTATGAGGTGGGCAAGAAGGCGGTACTGACCAATGGATTTATAAAAAAATCGCAGAAGACACCAAAGGCAGAAAAAGAACTGGCAAAGAAGTATAAAGCAGATTATGAACGGAACAAGAAATCCCAGTCTGAGTATAGTGAAAAAACTTGCACAGGGATTAGGGATGCAATTAAAGCTGGAATTTGTTCTGATGTCAACAAAAAATAAAATGTAAAGAGTATGAGAAAATAGGAACCGCAGGAATTCATATTATATAATAGGTACGTATATCAGTAACTATGAATATTTGACAGGTGTATCATCATTATTATCTGCAGAGACCTGACATTGGGATACCCCATGTCAAAATAGGCATAATCTCAAAAAAACAATGGAAAGTTGCCGATTTTTACAAAAGAAAGCTTGACAGTAACATCGGAAACTGTATAATAATATTAACAGAACCCACCACGCCTCTGATTTTTCATGCGCAACCCGGTGGGACTTTTTCATTTATGGGGTGTTTTATGTATCAATATCCAAAACAAATATTAACAATAGAACAACAAGTGCAATCTTATGTAGATGCAGGAATGGAGATTACATCTTATGAAGATGTAGAAAAGGTATTAAAGACAATTGGGTTTTATCGTTTGAGAGGCTACTCGTTTCATTTATATGATAATACTACAAAGAAGTATGTTGCGGGAACAAAGTTTAAAGATATTATAAAATTGTATCAATTTGATCAGGAATTATCTGCTTTGATTTTTTCAATGATTTCTAAGATTGAGGTTGCTTTGAGAGTGCGATTGGTGGAATCATTACTTGTGCACGGAGAACCACTTATTTTGCAAGATTCATCAATTTTCAAAGAGAAAAAACGATATTGGCAGAATATGTCTACTGTAGCGTCAGAAATTGCTCGATCTAATGATGTGTTTATAAAACATAATTTTGATAATCATGATGGAGAGGTGCCTGTATGGGCAGCTGTTGAAGTTCTTTCATTTGGTACGCTATCGAAGATAATTAAGAATTTGAAAACAGGCACTGGAAGTTCATATTCTATCTTGGCGTTAAACTACCAGTATAAATCAAAAAAAGGAAATTTGGTAAAACCATCACAGAAAATGCTTGCTTCATGGATACAGAGCGTTTCAGTATTGCGCAATATGTGTGCTCATAATTCCAGAATATATAATCGCACAATACATACGACACCGGAAATTCTGGATGTAGATAAGGTTGTGCCATCGCCAGCACATAATGGTTTGTATCAAATCTTACTGGCGATGAAGTATCTGCGCTCATCCGATGAGGAGTGGGTGACATTTGTAGCTGCTTTCGATAAGCTGATTCAAAATAATATTGATGTAGTCAGTCTTACAGCAATGAATCTTTCGGCGGATTGGAAGGCACACTTAAGTGTATAAATGCAGCAGGAAGGCATAAAATAGTAAAGCAGACCTACCCAAGCTTTTTTTGCTCAAACCGGTTAGGCCTTCGGCGGAGTGTTACGATAAGCACTTCGCCATTTTTTATGATTGGAAACAAACCGAATTTGAAGAGGGTATCATTACATTACCTCTCTATATGGTAGCATTTTTCGATATTTAACCGAATCAAGTAAGTCCCCTGCTTCAATTGCGAAAAGCAACAAGCAGTGGGTAGGCTATTCCATTTCCGCTCCCTATTGCTGGTTTGATCTTCCGCAGTTCGATACAATAATATAACCTTTTTTTCTCTTTTGGGAGCTGTTTCGGCAGCTCTCAAATTTTTTTAAAAAAATTTGATTTTCAGGTGAGAGTTTTTCGCCTTTTTTGTACCTATATAAGTGAAAGACTTTCTAAGACTGTTTTTGTGGAAGGAGGTTGGAAGGCATGTACGATACAGAAAAGCGTATCGAATTGGTAAAAAAGCGAATGCATGAATACCACCGCCGCCAGGAGCGGCGCACAGTCTGCCGTCTGTCCGTTCTGTGTACCCTGCTGTTCCTGTCCCTTGTGGGGGCAATGGGGATAGTGCAAAGCCAGCCAATAAACGCCACGGGAATGTACGGCACAATTTTGCTGCATGAGGGCGCAGGCGGTTATGTGTTGGTGGCTGTCATTTCCTTTACTGTGGCAGTCGTGATTACCGCATTATGTATCAAATTCAGAAAAAGAGAACAAAAGAGTCAAGACGCAGAAGATCATGTATAAAGAAAGGAGAGGTGAACGTATGAAGAAAAAGTTATTAGCCGGGATTCTGGCACTTGCACTGTGTTCCACCAATATGCTCCCCCAGACCATATTTGCGGGGGAATTTACTTCCGGAAATATGGAAGAGGTATCTGAAGAAACTTCTGAAGTCTTTACTGACAACGATCAGGAGTCAGCAGAAGAAACAGAAGAGGAACTATCTGTATTTACTTCGGAGAGTGTACCTGAATTTAGTAATGAAGCAAATGTTATGCCAGCCACTGTAAACGGAGAGCAACCTATAGAAATTAATTTAACTACGCCTACTGCCCCTGAATACTCCCAATATTATAACTCTCGATATAAATGCTGGATAATAAGCTCTGGTGGTTCGTACAGATTTAATGGTTATGGTTCTACAACCTCCGACCCCATTTATATTAATGCAGGGTTTTCTAATGTAGTTATTTATCTGAATAATGTAAAGATTGTTACTGACTCCAACTCCGATTCAGCACTGCATATAGAGTCAAATAATGCATGTATATATTTAGAACATGATAACTACCTTGAAACAAGTAATGAAACAAATGAGAAACATACTTTGGAAATAGATCCTAGATCTCGCCTTACAACAATAAATAATAGTTCCAATAACAATAATGACAGTTTGACTGTAAGATCCATTAAGTCCCATGGCATCTACAGTTATAGTCCGCTTATTATTAACGGCGGTTCAGTAACTGCATCTTCCACATCTGGAATTGGCATCGGTGGTAAAAGCTCTAATATTACTGTTAATGGTGGCTCGGTAATTGCATCTTCCACATCTGGAATTGGCATCGGCGGTGAAAAATCTAATATTACTGTTATTGGTGGCTCGGTAATTGCATCTTCCACACATGGAACTGGCATCGGCGGTGAAAAATCTAATATTACTGTTAATGGTGGCTCAGTAACTGCATCTTCCGCACGTGGAACTGATATCGGCGGTAAAAACTCTGGTATTATTATTAATGGCGGTTCTGTAAAAGCCTCTTCCGTATCCAGTTCCCCAGCAAACGCCCAAGGTGAGGTTTACTGTTGTACTATTTCTAATCCTCAAAAAAAAGTAATAAGGATAGATGGTGATGACTGGGGAACATATAATCATGTAAATGATAAGGACCTGTACGCATGGCTAACCGGTAAAACACACACTATTTCTGTCGGAGATACAACACAGACCTATTATTTTAATAAAAAAGATAATACCTTCGTACCTATAAACTTTACTTTTGCTGCACCCCGAAATTTAGTATATGATGGGCATTCCAAAGACGCTTCATTAACAAATACTGAAAACATTGGTGATTTCACATTGTCTTATTATAATGAGCAGAATGAATTATGTACTTTTGCTATCAATGCAGGAACTTATCGCGTAAGGGCAGATATAAATAACGAAACCTATACATTTTCTGATTTAGTAAATACAGATTGGACTTTTACTATTACTAAAGCCAATCAAGCACCAAGATTTCCTGATAACAATCCTATATTCGTTTCATGGTCCTGTAAAAAGGTCGGCGATATCACCAATATTCTTCCTGAAAACTGGATATGGAAAGATACTGATAAATCATTAGAAGTAGGGATACCTATCTTTGCCACCGCAGTTTACGCTGGCATAGATGCTGGCAATTATGTAAACAAATCCGTTGAATTAAAAATCACGAGAAGTGAATGTACACACGAACACACCGCAGGGCGTTACTACTCCTCCCCATCCTGTACTTCCAGTGGATATAGTGGAGACACCTACTGCACAGACTGTAATAAAACACTTTCCTATGGTTATACCATTTCCGCATACGGACATGACTATGACAGTGGCGTTATCACTACAGAACCAACTGCCGAAACTGACGGAATCATAACTTACACCTGTAAACGTTGCAAACATCAGGATACAAAAACCCTCGGTAAACTTGGTGACGGGGAACCTTACATTGAGGGAAGTTTCCAGAAGAAAGGCTGGGATGCTGTCAATACTCTGATCAGGGCTTCCAACGAAAAAGATACCATTTTCATTACCCTGAACGGTTCCAGGACACTTCCTGCTTCTGTTTTATCCGAAATAAAAGGCAAAGATATTTCCCTGAATCTCGATATGGAGAATGGTTTCATCTGGAAGATCAATGGTACTTCCATTACAGCAGAAACACCTGCCGATACCGATCTTTCTGTTACAAACACAGCAGAATATATCCCGGCAGCATTATACA
>NZ_JAJDMI010000090.1:0-5073 GCF_020593505.1 Blautia sp. DFI.3.45 | reverse complement strand
AGGTAACAAAAAATGCCGTATTTATGCGGCTTGTGGCGTTTCGCAAACGCCTAATTACTGATATTATTGTGAGGTAATGAGAGCGGCCTTTGAATTAGAAATTAAAATTTTTCTAATTCAGGAGGCACATACCTATGTTCCATTTAAAACTTAAAGATACTCTTAAGCATTCTATAGCAACGGTTACATCGCATATGGATTCCTTTGTTTATAATCCGGGACGCGATTATTCTCGTATACGAAAACTTTCTCCAGATCATGTTATTTCGTTCCTTATTTCTCAAGGCGCTTCATCCACGAAATGCGAATTTCTGGATTTCTTTCAAATGTCAGAGGATCTCCCTTCTATATCTGCCCTAAATCAAAGGCGTTCCCAAATGATGCCAGAGGCTCTGGAAGCTGTATTCCATGAGTTTACTTCTTCTTCCGAAAAGCTTGAACTTTCAAAGCAGGAACAGCAGTATCAATACATTGCTGCTGATGGTTCTACTACTTCTTTTTTCAGCTTTTCAAAGTATTCGTCTGATGATTATTTTATCTCAGAAGGACATTCTGCCTCCGGCTTTTACAGCATACACATTAATGCCTTTTATGACATAAATAAACGGATCTATACCGATGCCATTCTTCAGTCTGCACACAAAAAAGATGAGTTCCTTGCTTTTTGCCAGCTTGTAGACAGACATATCCCTCACCCGGATCAAAGAACTATTTTTATCGGGGACAGAGGGTATTGCTCTTATAACAACATGGCTCACGTGATCGAAAAAGAACAGTATTTTGTTTTTCGTACAAAAGACATTACAAGCAAAGGGTTGATTGGGAACTTTGTTTTTCCGGATTCTGATACATTTGATATAACTGTTGACGTAACTCTTACGAGATCCCATCGTAAATCTATAAAAATCAAAGATGGTTTTTACCGAAGATATGTTGACCAGGCAGCTTCTTTTGACTACATAAAATATGGCTCAGAAGATACTTATGATCTGACTTTTCGGATCGTACGGTTTCCAATATCAGAAGATACTTATGAATGCCTTGTGACAAATCTTCCGGAAAAAAACTTTCCTGTTGAAAAGCTTAAAGAAATCTATAATTCCAGATGGGGGATCGAATCCTCTTTTCGAAAATTGAAATATACGATTGGATTAAGTCATTATCACAGCTATAAACCTGATTTTATAAAACAGGAAATATGGGCGAAGTTTATCGCTTATAATGCCACGGAACTTCTTGTTGCTCATACTGTAGTCGTTCATGGGAAACGTAAATATTCCTATAAAGTAAACTTTACGCTTGCTGCACATATATGCAGAATCTATCTCCGTCTCCACACGGAGACAGATTCCATAAATGTGATGGCACTGTTACAAAAGGAATTAGTCCCGATCCGCTGCGATCGACAATTCCCAAGACTTAAAACGGCTCATTTCAGAAAACCCAAATATCTGATATACCGTGTTTCCTAAACAGTATCATCAACTGATAGTATATCACTTTTTCAAGCAGATGAAAATCTGCTTATTTGTCGTTGACAAAACGAACAAGAATTTAACCATTTTCATATTTCATAAATTTTTCAAGGCATTTCTTTTTAAATGTCAAGTAATCTCCGGAATATGCTTTATTTATCTAAATACCATTGGTTCACAGCAACACGCTTCGCGGGATATTGCCAGTGAACAGTAACGAAAATATACCTCTTAACATACAAATCCAGCTTCCCATCAAAACTTAAGAGAAATTTACCGGAATGAAACTCCTTCATCAACCGGCCATGATTTTCTAAGTGCCCCATAGGAGATCAGAAAATTCGCAAGCCATCCGGCCGGTACAGCAAGCCAGACAAATGCAATTCCATAACGCGGTGCAAAAATCAAGGCAACTGACAGCCGAATGGCAAGGTTTACCATATTGGCAATGAGAAACGGCCGCATAATTCCAAGTCCACGAAGAACTCCATCTGTTGCCATCTTAATACCCATAAAAATAAAGAAATATCCCAGCCATTTCATATAATCCCCGGACACCTGATATGCCAGAGCGGTTCCATCTTTTCCAAGGAATAAGGAAGAAATTGGGGTGTGCAGTGTTTCAATGACTATGAAAGCAAGGACTGCGAAACACAGGTCCAACACCAGTGCAGCATGGTATCCTTTTTTGATACGTTCAATTTTCTTTGCTCCAAGATTCTGGGAAACATAGGGCGAAACCGCATTTCCAATGGATACAAATATCAGTGAAAAAACATTCTCTACTCTCATGGTTGCCGCATAACCTGCCAGCGCCTGTGTACCGAAGGGATTTACAACCGCCTGTACGATCATCATACCAATTGACACTGTGGATTGCTGAAGAACCGATGGTACTGCAATACGAAGCATGGAATGTAACTCCTGCCTGTCAAACCAGTTAAAGCGGCTTTTATATCGACGCATCCGGTTAAAGAAAATCAAAAGCGAAAACACTGCGGAAATCCCCTGCGCAATGAGAGTTGCAAGGGCGGCACCGAACACACCCAGCCCTAAACCTGCCACCATCCAAAGATCCATAACAATATTCAAAACAGAAGAAAATATCAAAAGGCCCAACGGAATCTTCGATTCACCGATGGAATTGAACATCGTTGAAAGGATATTGTACATAAAC
Source organism: Blautia sp. DFI.3.45 (assembly GCF_020593505.1). Taxonomy (NCBI): domain Bacteria; kingdom Bacillati; phylum Bacillota; class Clostridia; order Lachnospirales; family Lachnospiraceae; genus Blautia; species Blautia sp. DFI.3.45. The sequence goes on along the minus strand of NZ_JAJDMI010000090.1, from coordinate 2,421 downwards.
AGAAAGGGAAATCCCACAAAATAAACACGCAGATACAGTACCGCTTCATCCAGTATGTCAGCAGGTGTTTGTAATAAACTCATCATAAAATGAGAAAAAACAAAGCCAAAAACCCCCAGAAGTATACTCAGAATCAGAAAACTGATCAACGATGTTGACACAATTGTTTTCATTTTGCTATAATTCTGAGCTCCAAAATAGCGGCTCACAAGTACACCTGCTCCTACACCGGCTCCCAAAGCCACACAGATGAAAACATTGGTCAAAGCGGCACAGGCTCCAACTGCCGCAAGTGCAGAGGATCCCACAAACTGACCGACGATAATGGAATCGGCCATATTATATACTTGTTGAAAGAAGCTGCCCAGAATCATAGGCATTGCAAAAACAGTCAGTGCTTTAAGAGGGGCATCTGTGATTAAATATTCATCTTTTGACATTCTCATTTTCCTCCATCAATTCCTGTTTTTTATCCGAAATCACGATTGTATTTTCAAAATGTAAGTTTAAGATTTCGTTACGCAACAATTATATGTAGTTACAGCAAATAAGTCAAGCTGCTGTTTACTTTTAGTAATATAAATGATATGATATTTGATATTGAAAAAAGCTGCTATCAGATGGATATATTTTATATTATTTTACAGGAGGGAACTTATGTACCTGGACGGTTTAGATAAGCTGGATCAGAAGATTATCCGGCTGCTTATAGAAAACGCACGTATCTCTTACTCTGATATCGGTGAAGAAACCGGTATTTCCAGAGTGGCAGTAAAAGCCCGTATCCAGGCTTTGGAGAAAAGAGGCGTAATCGAAGAATATACAACAATTATTAATCCGCAAAAAATCAGTGGGGCTGTATCATGCTATTTTGAAATTGAAACAAAACCGGAGTACCTGGCGCAGGTGACAGATATATTGTACAAAAATGATACAGTCACACAGATTTACCGTGTCACAGGAAGAGACAGGCTTCATGTACATGCCGTTGCTTCATCAGGTGATGAAATGGAATACTTCCTGCACAATGTCATTGATACACTGCCTGGCATTATCAGCTGCAGTTGCAATATGATCTTATCACGCATTAAAGATATTAAAGGATTACGGCTATAAAAGAAAAAATAAACTCTCCGAATAATTTCCACTATTTTCCCCTAAATGTAAAAGTTCTAATCAATGTTGTCAAATTACATATAACTGTTGTCAAAGAGGCAGAGCCGGTAACCAGCCAGCTATGAGCTGCGATTACCCGACTAAGGGAACGCCGCAGGGCGGCATCCTATACAATATCATACTGAATGAATTGGACTGGTGGGTGGCCTCCCAATGGGAGAACATGCCCACTCACTACGAGTACAAAACCAGACAGAATTTCTCATGTGCCATAAAGTAACACAAAAAACAACAGACAGCCGCCACAATTCCGTAATGATTGATGCTTGACAGTCTCCTTCAAGTTCGCTATAATAATTAACGCAAAATTTTAGTGGACTTTTCCGGATTCGGTCATCTTTTTGCCACACAGCTATCTTGTGATAGTTGTGTGGCTTTTTTGTTGCCTGTATCTCGGAAGTATTAGCAGAATGGAGGACTATATCTGTATGGAAAAAAATTTTTTGTCTCTTATCAAGATGCACCGTAGTGTACGGGCTTATAAATCGGAACCTGTCCTTTCCAAGGCTTTGGACGTTGTACTGGAAGCAGGGACTTACGCTCCTACCGGCGGAAGACATCAATCTCCAACCATCATTGCAATTATAGACTCCAAATATAGGCGGGCGATTGCATTCTTCGGTGCGTATTTTAAGGTGCAGCAGTTGGTCGTTATGACAGTAAACGGCTTGATTCAGGGCTGTTTGCCTATTATGCGGTTTAACTACGGTGCGGGAAACAGAGATAGGCTGCACTCCGCTTTCCGATACGGAACCGCTTTGGTCTCCGGTATGATGATACTGGGAACATTGACCGTCAACTTCTTTCCGGCGCAGCTTTTGGAATTATTTACAGCGTCGGAAGCCATGCGCTCCTTTGGAATATCCGCTATGCGAATTATGGCGGCAAGCTATCTGTTTTGCGGTCTCTCTACCATGATTTCCACCTATTTTCAGGCGACAGAAAAAGTAGGTTCCAGCATAGCGATTCAATTATGCAGACAACTGCTTTTCCTTGTTCCTGCCTTATGGTGTCTGGACAAATTATTCCAACTGAACGGAATCTGGCTTGCATTTCCTGTTGCGGAAACCGCCACTATGCTCATTGCTCTCGTAATAATGGCATGGCATCGCCACAAAAATATCTTATAACATGTTCCTAGTACATCGTTTTCGAAATAACTATACCACTCACTTGTCTGCAAATCCGAGTGCACAGGTCTAAAAGCCTCAGCGTAGCCCGCTACGCCTGCGTTTTTATACCAGC
>NZ_JAJDMI010000009.1:0-90869 GCF_020593505.1 Blautia sp. DFI.3.45 | reverse complement strand
TCTTTTGAAGCCCGTTGCCGGACTTCGTTGCCGACACCCTCTGTCTGGCTATTTTTATGTGCGCAGGCAATGAGCCAAGTGGATATTCTTGCATATCTATGTGGCGAATGCTGCGACAACGATAATTATGGAGGATAACTGCCTATGGAGAATAATAAGATGAATGTTGAAGGAAAAAATTACTCGGATATTCCGGTGTGGCGTAGATATACGCTTACCATTGAGGAAGCTGCCAGGTATTATCATATCGGCGAAGGGAAACTGAGAATGCTAATTGAAGAGCATCCGAATGAAGATTTTTATGTTATGAATGGCAATCGAGCCTTGATTAAGCGTGAAAAATTTGAACGCTATCTGGATCAGGCAACGGCTGTATAACTGGCATTAGAAATGCTTAACAGAAATTCCGAAATCACATGGCATAACTATACGGAGAGCCGGATTTGTGATAGTATAAAACTGCAAGTCTGGCTCTCCTTATTCTGAAAGGAGAGATTTCGATGAGTGAAAAAAGACGAGACAATAGAAATCGGATTTTGCGTGAAGGTGAATACCAGCGTACAGATGGGAGGTATCGTTACCGATATATTGACGAGGATGGTAAGGAGAAGAATGTGTACAGTTGGCGTTTGGACAAGAATGACCCGACTCCCAGGGGTAAAAAGCGAGAGCTTTCGCTGAGAGAGAAGGAAAAGCAGATTCAGGCGGATCTGTTTGACCATATCGTTACCCGTGGCGGCAATTACACGGTAGTTGAATTGGTAGAGAAATATACTTCTCTGAAAACCGGTGTCGGTCATAACACCAAGGCGGGATATAAGACCGTAATCAATATCCTGAACAGAGAAGCGTTTGGAAAGCAGCGCATTGACAAGGTTCGCCTGTCTGATGCAAAGGCGTGGCTGATCAAGCTTCAGCAGGTGGATGGCAGAGGGTACAGCTCTATTCACTCCATCAGAGGTGTTCTGAGACCGGCTTTTCAGTTGGCGGTAGATGATGATCTGATCCGTAAAAATCCTTTTGGATTTGAACTGGCATCGGTGATCGTAAACGATTCCGTCACCAGAGAAGCAATTACCCGTAAGCAGGAGCGTGATCTTCTGAAATTCATCAAGGAAGATAAGCATTTCTGTCGATACTACGATGCGATCTATATTCTCCTTAACACAGGGCTGCGAATCTCGGAGTTCTGCGGGCTGACGATCTCCGATCTTGAGTTCGACCAGAAGCGTATCAAGGTAGACCACCAGTTGCAGAGAACATCGCAGATGCAGTATGTAATTCAGGCTCCTAAAACGGAAAGCGGTATCCGCTATGTGCCGATGAGCGAGGAAGTTGTGGCGTGTTTTCGCCGTATTCTTGCCAATCGAGTAGCACCGAAAATAGAACCGATGGTAGACGGATATGCTGGATTTTTGTTTCTCGACAAGAACGATAAGCCAATGGTCGCCCTTCATTGGGAGAAGTACCTGGAACATATTATTGAGAAATATAACAAAATTTACCGTATTCAGATGCCCAAAGTAACTCCTCATGTATGCAGACACACTTTTTGTTCCAATATGGCGAAATCCGGAATGAATCCAAAGACGTTGCAGTATATCATGGGGCATTCGGACATCAGCGTAACGCTGAATGTTTACACCCATGTGCAGTTCGATGACGCACAGGCAGAGCTGCTTCGAGTAGCAAAAGCCTAAAACACCCCGTTGGTACAGAGCATTTATTTACCAACAGATTTACCAATATTGCAGGGAAAAGCACGAGAAAATACGGGAAGATTTGAGAAGATACCCCGGAAACACAGAAACAGGAAAATGCCGAAAAAACCTGCAATATTGGGCATTTGAGAAGAAATACAAAGCAAAAACGGAGTTATAAGAATATGATAAAAATACTTTTCATTTGCCACGGCAATATCTGCCGCTCACCAATGGCAGAATTCATTTTTAAAGACATGGTTTCTAAACAAGGTCTTTCAGACCGGTTTTATATCGCATCTGCTGCAACCAGCACTGAGGAGATATGGAATGGAATCGGGAATCCGGTATATCCTCCGGCGCGAGAGGAGCTTGCTAAGCATGGGATTGATTGTAAGGGTAAGCGCGCAGTTCAACTAACGAAGGCAGATTATGATAAATATGATTATATTCTCGGTATGGATTACTGGAATCTGAAGAATATGTTAAGAATATTGAAATCGGATCCAGAGGACAAGGTTAAGCTTCTTCTGGATTATAGTGATGATCCGAGGGATATCGCAGATCCATGGTATACAGGTGGATTTGATGTCACATATTCGGATGTGGTGGAGGGCTGTGAGGCTTTTCTGGAATATCTGAAAGATAAAAAGAAACTGTAATAAATATTGTCGATGAAATTTACTTTACAAATAGCTGTGGCTATTTTATACTATGTCTACAGCGACTCTTAAGGGGGCTTTCGCTCCCTTATTTTCTTTTTTCCGAAAACGGAAAGTCAACATTCAAATCAGGGCATCCTGCCCGTATTATTTTCAAAGCAAGAAAGGAACTGAATATGCAGAAAGACTATGAAACATTTGTAGAGAAACTGGAGATTGGTATTTACGAGGCTACAGGGATTCCGAGGGAAAATATTTCTTTTGAGAAAGAAGGCGGGAGGTTTGCACCTGTAGGAGACAGACTGCTGGTGAAGTTTGCAGAGCATGATGATGCCTGGGAGGTCTGTGGACTTTATACACAGGAACTTTTTAAATCTTATCAGAATGGCAGTCCGTTTGAGGAAATTATAAAAGAAATCACAGATGATCTCAATCGGATAAAAAAGGCGGATATTTATGAGAAAACAAGAGTGATCAGGGATTATGAGAAGACAAAACCCCGCCTGTTTATAAGATTGCTGAATGCAGATAAATATTCCGCGGATCTTCAGGATGCGGTGTATAAAACTCTTGGTGATATTGCACTTGTGCTTTATATGAAAGTTACGGAATATGAAGGATGTGTGACAAGTACAAAAATCCGGCAGGGAATGCTGGAGCAGTGGGGAAAAGAATGTGATGAGGTGTTTCAGGAGGCGATTCTCAATACGTATTTTATGAGTCCACCCAGAATTTACAGATGGGAACAGATGATTTTTAATCCGGAATATGAAGGTGAAAGTTTTATGAATCTGGGTGATAAGTGTGAATTGAAGAAAGATGCAATGGGAAATTGTCTCAGTACAACGAAGAAAACAAATGGTGCAGTTGCAGTGTTCCTGCCGGGAGTGGCAGAACAATTGGCATATATGCTGGATTCCGATTTCTATATGGTGTTTACCAGTGTACATGAGGTAATGATCCATAATGATAAATTTGTAGAACCTGAAGATTTGCAGTGTGTTTTGCGGGATACGATCAGGGAGGCTACACCGAAAGAGGACTATCTGACGTCGAGAATCTACCAGTACAATAGGGAAACACATAAATTTATCTGTGTAACTCCGCTGGAAAAAGACGAGAAATAAAAATATGAGAGTACTCCATAAAAAAGTACTCTCATATAAAGGATATTTAGAAACGTTATGAGTAATTTATACGGTTATCCGAGCAGTGCAGAGTCATTACTGAACTCTTCTCCGCTTGCTTTTTCAAACTGATCCAGAAGGTTTTTAACTGTCAGTTTTTTCTTTTCTTCTCCCTGGATATCCAGAATGATTTTTCCTTCCATCATCATGATCAGACGATTGCCATGTGCAATAGCGTCCTTCATGTTGTGGGTGATCATCAATGTCGTAAGGTGATCGCGGTTTACGATCATATCTGTAATTTCCAGAACTTTGGCAGCTGTTTTCGGATCAAGAGCTGCGGTATGTTCATCCAGAAGCAGAAGCTTTGGTTTCTGAAGCGTTGCCATCAGAAGAGTAAGAGCCTGTCTCTGACCACCCGACAGAAGACCTACTTTGGAAGTCAGTCTGTCTTCCAGACCAAGACCAAGAATTTTCAGGAGCTCTTTGTATTCTTCGCGCTCTGCTTTAGTGATTCCGGAGCGGAGAAGACGGGATTTTCCGCGGCGTTTTGCAAGTGCAAGGTTTTCTTCGATACCCATTGTTGCAGCGGTTCCTGTCATTGGATCCTGAAACACACGTCCAAGGTATGTAGCACGTTTATGTTCAGAAAGTTTTGTAACATCAATATTGTCGATAAGGATCTGTCCTTCATCAACCGGCCAGGTTCCTGCAACAGCATTTAGCATAGTAGATTTGCCGGCGCCGTTTCCTCCGATAACAGTTACAAAATCGCCTTCGTTCAGCTTCAGGTTCAGACCATTTAATGCACGTTTCTCATTAATGGTTCCGGGATTAAAGGTTTTATAGATATTTTTAAGTTCAAGCATTTTTATTTACCTCCCCTTTTGGCTGGTTTATTAAAGTATTTGCCTTTCCAGTATGGGAATGCAAGGAAGAGAGCAACTACGATTGCGGACAGCATCTTCAGCAGGTCAGTGTCGATACCCATCCAGATAACAATCTGAAGTACCAGATAATACAGAATGGAACCGAAGATAACTGCTAACAGGCGAAGGGCAAAGTTGCGGAAAATACGTCCAAAGATTGCCTCGCCAATAATAACTGCTGCCAGACCGATAACGATGGAACCACGTCCCATGTTGACATCTGCAAATCCCTGATACTGTGCAAGGAGTGCACTGGAAAGTCCTACCAGACCGTTGGAAATCATAAGTCCGAGAACTTTATTCATGTTTGTGTTGATACCCTGGGCGCGTGACATATTTGGGTTACATCCGGTTGCGCGAAGGGAACAGCCAAGCTCTGTTCCAAAAAACCAGTAGAGAATGGCAATCAGGAGAATACACATAACTGCTACAATAAAAATTGTGTTTTTGGAAAGAGAGGCATTTTTTATATGTCGCAGGGAAACCAGAAGATTATATTTATCAACGTTGATTGCCTGATTTGCTTTTCCCATGATTTTCAGGTTTACGGAATACAGAGATAACTGTGTCAGGATTCCGGCAAGGATTGCGGGAATTCCCATAAAGGTGTGAAAAATTCCGGTCGCAAGGCCTGCCAGCATTCCGGCGAGAGTAGCGGCCAACATAGAAATCCAGACATTATGACCGGAAAGCATCATCATAATACACACTGCACCACCGGTGCACATAGTGCCATCAACTGTAAGGTCTGCAATATCAAGAATACGGAAAGTGATATAAACACCGATTGCCATAATTCCCCAGATCAGACCCTGGGCTACTGCACCCGGAAGTGCAGTGATTAATGTTATAATTTGCATTTGTAATTTCCTCCTGTTGAGATGCGAAAAGCGAGAGAGGCGTCAAACCTTTCCCGCTGATCGCATATAAATTGAATTTTTTATAACTGTTTGATAAGCTGTTATTTAAAATCCTGTTGGTGTGAGTATTTTTCAACTGTCTGACCGGATTTATTTGGCAGTTTCTTCAGCAGCCTCGCCGATTGCAACATAATCGTCCGGAACTTCGATGCCCAGCTCTTCGCAGATATCTTTGTTATATTCTTTTGTGAAGTTTGGTGCATATTCGATCGGCATTGTGGAAATATCTTCACCGTCCTTTAAAATCTTAACAGCCATCTTACCGGTTGTAACACCAAGGTCATAATAGCTGATGGAAAGTGTCGCAACACCGCATCCGCTGCAGATACCTTCTTCGCCTGTGATTACCGGAACTTTTGCCGGAAGGCAGATGTTGTTGATGATCTCTGTGTTGGAAGCAACTGTATTATCTGTCGGTACATAAATTACATCACTTGCGTCAGTTGCTGTTGTAGCAACAGAAGAGAGATCATTAGAGTCAGAGAATGCATAATATTCACATGTATATCCGAGTTTTTCAAGTTCAGCTTTTACTGTATCTACCTGATACTGAGAGTTTGCTTCGGCAGAACAGTAGAGAAGACCTACATTTTTTGCATCCGGGAAAAGTTCATTGAGCATTGCTGCCTGCTGATCAAGGGGAGCAAGGTCTGCAGTTCCGGAAATATTTCCGCCCACAGTCCCGTCGAAATCATCCAGTCCAAGTGCAACACCGTATTCAGTAACAGAAGTACCAAGAATCGGAATATCGCTTGTTCCTGCTGCAGCTGCCTGAAGAGCAGGAGTTGCATTTGCAAGAATCAGGTCAACATTATTGGAAACGAAGCTGTTAATGATTGTAGAACAGGTGTTGGAATCTCCCTGTGCGTTCTGCTCGTCAAAGGTAACTGCGTCTTCTCCCAGTTCTTTGGTGACTTCATCCTTGAATCCCTGTGTCGCAGCGTCGAGAGCTTCGTGCTGTACAAGCTGACAGATACCGATTGTATATTTGTCTCCGTCAGCAGCACTTGCTGTTACTGCGCAGGTTCCCATAGCCATGGCTGCTGCAAGAGTGATTGCTAATGCTTTTCTTTTCATAATGATATATCCTCCTAATATAATGTTTAAATTAAGTCAGGTAAGAATTGCGTTTATTATTTGATAATATAAAACTTACCTGAATCCGAAAGATTTTCTGCAGGGAAAGCAGTACTGGTAAATGATTCGGATAATGTCATCGGGCTATTCGACTATGACGTTTTAAAGTATAACGCTTTAGTGTGAAAAAGTCAAGCGACCTGCACAATTATATTTTTAATTCATATAGTATAAAGAGTATATGAAGAAAGCAGAGTGTCGTCATGGCATATTCGATCATGCTGGATGCCGGACATGGAGGTCAGGATCCGGGAGCCGTATATAAGGGAAGACAGGAAAAGAATGACAATCTTAAACTTGCTCTTGCGGTAGGTGAGATTTTAAAAAATAAAGGGATTGATATCTCTTATACCCGTACCGGTGATGTCTATCAGACACCTTTTGAGAAGGCACAGCTTGCAAATCAGGCAGGAGTAGATTACTTTATTTCATTTCATCGAAACAGCAGCCCAAAGGAAAATCAGTATAATGGAGCGGAAGTTTTGATTTATGATAAAAGCGGGATTAAATATCAGATGGCTGAGAATATTCTGGGAGCTCTGGGAGAAGTGGGATTCCGCGAAATCGGTGTAAAAGAGCGGCCGGGACTTGTGGTCCTCAGACGAACCAGGATGCCGGCTCTTTTAATAGAAACCGGATTTATCAATTCCGAAGAAGATAATAAACTGTTTGATAACAAGTTTAGCGATATAGCTCAGGGAATTGCAGATGCGATTCTTGGAAGCCTGGATGAGGAAACAGTGCAGGAACCGCTTTATTACAGAGTGCAGACTGGAGCGTTCAGAAAAAAAGAGAATGCGGACCGTATGTTATATCAGTTACTGGAAAAAGGTTATCCCTCTTTTATGTTACATGAAAACGGATTGTATAAAGTTCAGACAGGTGCCTATCAGCAGATTGGTAATGCAGTAAATATGGAGCAGAGACTGAGGGATGATGGTTACAGTACGGTTATTGTGACAAAATAGCCTTCTGGAAATATTGGAAGTCTGTGCATCGCGAAGCGTGTTGCTGTGAACAGTAACATAAGCAGTAGGGGATATAGTTTTAAGAATTAACTTGGTTGTACGTTAATAGAAAAAATATGGTACACTGTATCTATCTATAGAAATTCCATAGAAATCTTCGTAAATAATGCATATTGTTCCGGTTCATCAGAGCGTGAATTTTTGTTGGACTGTTACAAACGCATTATTTGAGAGGTGCTGTAGAAAAAACAGATAACGAGGAGTTAGTAATGATGAATGACGTATATGAAAAATTTTTAAAAAGTTCAGAAGAGTTTATTTTTGCAGAAAACAAGCCGGAAAAATCTGATATTATTTTTGTCCCTGGAAATGGTTATCCGCAGATGGCGGAAAAAGCAGCAGAATTGTTTAAGAAAGGGATGGCGGACTGGATTCTGCCCAGTGGAAAATACAGCGTAGTAAATGGAAAGTTTTCAGGCGTTCTTGAAAAAAGCAATGTATATGATAAGGAATATGGAACAGAATGGGAATTTCTCAGGGATGTTCTTATAAAAAACGGAGTTCCGGATCAGAAAATCCTGAAAGAAGATCAGGCAACCTTTACTTATGAGAACGCAATTTATTCCAGACAGGTGACAGATCATGCAGAACTGGAAATAGAAAGAGCGATTTTGTGCTGCAAATCTTACCATGCAAGAAGATGTCTGATGTATTATCAGCTCTTGTATCCGAAAACAGAATTTTATGTGGTGCCTGTGAATGCAGATGGAATTACCAGAGAAAACTGGAGAAAGAACGAAGAAGGAATTGATGCGGTTACAGGAGAACTCTCCAGAATCGTGAAACAATTTTCACTGATGCTGGAGAGATGACAGTTACGGCTGTTCTTCTGTTTCGGTTTTCTTCTCGGGAAGCCAGATGTGGACAAGTTCGATTCTGTTTTTGTCCAGACGGTCAACAACCAGGCGGATGCCACTTTCAAGTGTGACAGACTGACCCTCTTTGGGAAGGCAGTCAAGCTGTTCAATAATATATCCGCCAATAGAATCATAATCTTCAGATTCCAGATTAATATGGAGGGCTTCGTTGATATCATCCAGTTTGGCAGAACCCTGAACAACATATTCTCTTTCAGGCTGGATTTCTTTAATATCTTCGACTTCATCCTCATCGTATTCGTCGCGAATCTCACCTACGATCTCTTCCAACAGGTCTTCCAATGTGACCAGACCGGCTGTGGCACCGTATTCGTCCAGAACGATTGCCAGATTGACGGATGCTTTACGCATTTCGATCATCAGGTCTGCTGTAGCTTTGTATTCATAGGTAAAATAAGGCTCACGCAGGATGTTGCGGATTGAAAAAGGTTTGTCCTTTGGATAAACAAGAAGATCTTTCATATTGATAATACCGATTACGTTATCAGTGTTGTCCTCATAAACCGGAAAACGGGTATGCATATCTTCACTGAAGACCGCCATAAGTTCATCATAGGAAAAATTGATATCTATAAAGGTCATGTCGATTCTGGGAATCATGACATCTTTTGCAGTTGAATCGCCAAAATCAAACACATTGTAGATCATCTGTTTTTCTTCGTTTTCAATGACGCCGTCTTTTTCACCTACATTGACGAGAGTACGCAGTTCATGTTCAGTCATGGCATTTGCCTTTTCGTCCGGGTTAACATGCAGAATGACCAGTACACCTTCTGTTATTTTATTTACAATGAAAACAACGGGAGTAAGGAGAATCATAAGTCCGTATATTATTCTTGAATAGGCCAGGGACAATTTTTCAGCATGGATTGTTGCCAGGTTTTTGGGGGTTATCTCACCGAAAATGAGAATCAGCAGAGTCAGGATGCCGGTTGTGATTCCTACATATGCGTTTCCCAGAATCTTTATGGTGAGTGTAGTCATGAGAGAAGAAACAGACATATTTACAATGTTGTTTCCGATTAATACGGTACTGAGCATCTTTGGGGAATTGGAAATTATTTTTTCCAGAATAACAGCACGTTTGTTGCCTTGCTCGGCAAGAGACTGTATCCGAATCTTATTTACGGTTGTCATAGCGGTTTCCGCAGAAGAAAAAAATGAAGAAAGTGCGATCAGTATCAGAATCGCCACCGCCTGAAAGGCAATACTTGAATCCAAGATTTATTCACTCCTTTTGATTATTTTTATTGATTGAATCATATCATAAAACATTTAAGCAAAATATACATGATTTCATATAAAAAATCAAGAAAAAGCTTTTGGTTCAAAGATAGTATAAAAAAATTTAAAAGAGGACTGTCGAAAAAGTAAGATTTGTGTTATAATTCACTCGATTAAAATGAAAAAAAACATTACAGAATATTTACAAAATGATAAAAGTTTGATAATATACAGATATGTAATATTATTGTATTACGTAAAAAGAGAACTGATATTTGGCTGAAAGTAAAAAATGATTATCAGGAAACATAAGAATCGAATATAAATATAGAGGTGCGATATGTCCAATAATATAAGAATAAGAAAAAAGAAATTAAAAGGAACGGGTATTTTTGCGGCAGCGGCTTTAACAGCGGCTTTGATTGCAGGAAATAATATACCGGGTGTAACAAGACAGGTCAGTGCGGCTGAGTCACAGGAGAATACTGTGTCTTCTCTGATTCCGGACAACATCACGCTTGATAAGCCAGTAGAACTTGCGGATGTAGAACTTCCGGCAACGGAATATGGAACTTTTGAATGGGCAGATGGAAGTTTCGTTCCTGCACAGCGTGTACAGAGCTGTGAGGTACTTCTTATACCGGCAGAAGGGCAGGATTTAAGCCATGTGGATGGATGGGATCCGGAGAGCGGCGCGGTTGTCGGTTACATCAATGTAATAGTGAACAGTATTACGGATGGTGATAATGTTGATAAGACAGAAGGCTCAGGTAAAACAGATCCAACAGAAAATGCAGATCCAACAGAAACGCCTGAAACTTCGTCAGAAAAACCTGCCGCAGATGAAAACGCTGATACAGACAATAAAGAAGATAAGGAAAGTAAATCAGATCAGGATAATAAAACTGATACAGACAATGAAGAGAGTAAGATTGAAGAAGATAAAACAGATAATAAAAACAACAAAGATAATAACAGCAATGCAGATAAGACGGATAAAGATACAGAAACTACCGGTAAGCTGGAACCTGCAGATGATATGACACAGGATAAAGAAGATACGAAGAAAGATGATGAAGATGGCGCAGATGATAATATCTTTGATAATCCTGTTCTGCCGGACGATAAGGATGACCGTCCTACAGATGCAGAGGATTCTCTTTCTGATGAAGAAAAAGAAGAGAGGGCCGCACTTAATCATACCTGCGACGGTATTACAGTAAGCGGAGTTAATCTTCCATGGTATGTACAGTTCAGAGTTTCAAGCGGTGACAGCTATCAGTTTACCAATGAATCAGATGCAATGATTTTCCAGTCTTATGAATTTGAACTCTGGGATCTTAAGAATAATACAGAATATGAGATCCCTAATGGAGATTATATCAGTGTCACTGTGCCGGTAAAATCCGGATATCAGTATACTATCGAACATCTCCTGGACAACGGGGCAACTGAGACGATTATTCCGAGTGTAGAGAATGGTATTATGGTATTCAGCACACATTCTTTCAGTCCATTTGGAATTGCAGGAAGCAGACAATTAGTAGGACCTGATGCGGGGAATGATACGGACGACACAGATGCGGTAACTCCTGCACCGGCTTCCTCCGACAGTCAGAGCTCTGATTCCGGAAAGAACAATACAGTATCTATGAATGACAGTTCTGACAGCAATAATGGTTCTTCTTCTGATCAGAATGATAATTCAACGGAAAATAAAGCTGTGAAAAATAACAATACAGTAAATACCGGAGATACAACATCAATTATGCCGTTTGTGATACTGTTTGTGGCAGCTGCAGTGATCGCCGGTGTGGTTGTATTTATAAAAAAGAGAAAGAAATAAAAGAATAACACTGATTCCTCCCCCATATAGTTTAACAGGAGGGGAAGCAATGAAAGTCAGAGCAATTTTGAAATCACTATTATTTGCATATGCATTAACAGGAGTGGCATTACTGCTTTTGGCCCTGGTACTGTTTGCTTTTGATCTGGGAGAAACAGCTGTAGATGCGGGTATTATTATAATTTATGTACTTGCATGTTTCATGGGAGGCTTTATGGCCGGCAAAATTGTGCGTAAAGACAAATATCTGTGGGGTGTTATCACAGGTCTGGCTTACTATGTATTACTGTTGACTGTCTCTATTATGGCAAAAGGCGGCTGGGATATGAGTGCAGCGCATGCAGTTACAACATTTTTTATGTGCACAGGCGGTGGAACACTGGGTGGAATGCTGTCGTAAAAAAAAGCTTTTAAAATGAAAAGATATATGATATACTATGCCAAGAATATAATTACATAAGGAGGATAGAGTTATGGAACATATCAAAACCCTGAATACAAAGAATTTACAGAACACTGTAAAAAAAGGTGGATGTGGCGAGTGCCAGACTTCCTGCCAGTCCGCATGTAAAACTTCCTGTACAGTAGGAAACCAGAGCTGCGAGCAGAAATAAGATCAGCTATGGAGAAATGAGATAAGCAGCGGAACTTTTATTCCGCTGCTTATCTTACGCTTAGAAAGGATTTTAGTAAAATGAGTCTGATTCACCGTTATAAAAGCAATGGCTTTAATATTGTACTGGATATCAACAGTGGATGCATCCATCTGGTAGATGAGGTTACATATGAGGTTCTTCCATATCTGGAAGAGGGCCTTGGCACAGAAGCTATTGCAGAGAAACTGGAAAACAAATATAACAGAGAAGATATTGAGACATCTGTAAGAGAATGTAATAAGCTGAAAGAAGATGGAATGCTTTTTACAAAAGATGTTTATGAGAATGTAATTGAAGAATTTTCAAATAACCGGCAGACCGTTGTAAAAGCATTGTGCCTGCACATTGCTCATGACTGCAATCTGGCCTGCCGTTATTGTTTTGCCGAAGAAGGCGAATATCATGGCAGAAGAGCTCTTATGTCCTATGAAGTCGGCAAAAAAGCTCTTGATTTCCTGATCGCGAACTCCGGTTCCAGAAAAAACCTGGAAGTAGATTTCTTTGGCGGCGAGCCGCTGATGAACTGGCAGGTTGTAAAAGATCTGGTAAAATATGGCAGAGAGCAGGAAAAGCTTCACAATAAGAAATTCCGTTTCACTTTAACAACAAACGGAGTTCTTCTGAATGATGAAGTAATGGAATTCTGCAATAAAGAGATGGGCAACGTTGTACTCAGTGTGGACGGACGTAAGGAAGTACATGACTACATGCGTCCATTCAGAAAAGGTGCAGGAAGCTATGACCTGATCATGCCGAAGTTCCAGAAGTTTGCAGAATCCAGAAATCAGGACAAGTATTATGTAAGAGGTACTTTTACTCACCATAATCTTGATTTCTCCAAGGATGTGCTTCATCTGGCAGATCTTGGATTCAAACAGATTTCTGTAGAGCCTGTAGTTGCGGCTGATACGGAGGAATATGCGATCCGCGAGGAGGATATCCCCCAGATCATGGAAGAGTATGATACTCTTGCAAAAGAAATGATTAAAAGAGAGAAAGAGGGAAAAGGATTTAACTTCTTCCATTTTATGATCGACCTTACAGGTGGCCCTTGCGTATACAAGAGACTGTCAGGCTGCGGTTCAGGAACAGAGTACCTGGCTGTAACACCCTGGGGTGATTTTTACCCATGTCACCAGTTTGTTGGTGAAGAACAGTATCTCATGGGAAATGTAGACGAAGGCATCACAAAGCCGGAAATCCAGAAGGAATTCGGCGGATGCAACGTTTACACAAAGAAAGACTGCAAAGACTGCTTCGCACGTTTCTACTGTAGTGGCGGATGTGCGGCAAATGCATTCCATTTCCAGGGAGATATCAAAGGCAATTATGAAATCGGATGCGAACTCCAGAGAAAACGTGTGGAGTGCGCCATCATGATAAAAGCCGCACTGGCATGTGATTAGTGGGCAGTAATCTGTCTGACTGATACCGCCGTCGGCTGTTATCATAACAGAAAATGGCTGGCAGGCGGATGAACATGACCGCGGACAAAAAATCAAGAAGGGAAAAGAACTATGAAGAAAAGTAAAGGAATCGTAGTGCTGCTTTTGACACTGATCCTGACTGTGTTCTTTTGCTTTACTGCAGCCGTAGGTATCGGTCCTACCGGAACCGGTGCAGCAAAACATATCAACACGGGTCTTGATCTTGCCGGTGGTGTCAGCATTACCTACCAGGCTAAGGAGAGCAATCCGACAAGCGAAGAGATGTCAGATACGATCTACAAGCTTCAGAAGCGTGTAGAGCAGTACAGTACTGAGGCTCAGGTATACCAGGAAGGATCAGACCGTATTACAGTTGAAATTCCTGGTGTTACAGATGCAGATACTATTTTGAATGATCTGGGTAAACCAGGTTCCCTGTATTTCATCACAAAAGAAGATGCTGACGGAAACCAGAACTTTACTACAGGACAGGATGGATATGTTCTCTCCAGAACTATGGATGAGATCAAGGAATCCGGAAGTGTTGTTCTGGAAGGTTCTGATGTAGCAGATGCCCAGGGTGGTGCGATCCAGAATCAGAACACAAGTGCAAAGGAATATGTGGTAAGTCTTACTCTTACTTCTGATGGAGAAAACAGTGGTAAAACAAAATTTGCAGAAGCTACAAAGAATAATGTAGGCAAGCAGATCGCTATCGTCTATGACAATAACATTATCAGTGCTCCGAATGTAAATGAAGAGATTTCCGGCGGAAAAGCACAGATCAGCGGAATGTCTGACCTGGAAGAAGCACAGAACCTTGCTTCTTATATCCGTATCGGTTCTCTGGGACTGGAACTGGAAGAACTTCGTTCCAGTGTTGTAGCTGCACAGCTTGGTGAAGAAGCAATCTCTACAAGTGTTCTTGCAGGTGCGATCGGTCTGATCATCGTTATTATCTTTATGATCATTGCATACCGCGTACCTGGTGTAGTTGCAGGTATTGCACTGATTCTTTATACATCATTAATGCTGATCACGCTGAATGCCTTTGATATTACTCTTACTCTTCCGGGTATTGCGGGTATTATCCTTGGTATCGGTATGGCGGTGGATGCCAATGTTATTATTTATGCCCGAATCAGAGAGGAAATTGGTGCAGGAGTTTCAGTAAGGAATTCTATTAAGTCCGGTTTCAGCAAAGCTTTCTCTGCAATCTTTGATGGAAATATTACAACGCTGATCGCAGCCTTTGTGCTGATGTGGCTTGGTTCAGGTACTGTTAAGGGATTTGCTTATACACTTGCCCTTGGTATCGTGATCTCCATGTTTACAGCACTGGTTGTATCCAGACTGATTGTAAATGCACTTTATGCAGTTGGTGTACGTGATCCGAAATTCTACGGATCTGCAAAAGAACGTAAGGCAGTTGATTTCCTTGGAAAGAAGAAAGTATTTTTTGCTATTTCCATTATCCTGATCCTCTGCGGTCCGGCAGCGATGTTTGCTAATTCGCATGCAGGAAACAAAGCGTTAAATTACAGCCTTGAGTTCTCAGGCGGTACTTCTACAACTGTTACATTTAATGAAGATATGGATATTAAGACCATTGATTCTGAAGTAACTCCTGTTGTAGAAGAGGTGACAGGAGATAAAAATGTTCAGCCTACAAAGGTAGTCGGAACAAATCAGGTTGTGATCAAGACACGTTCTCTGAATCAGAGCGAACGTGAAGCTCTGCAAAGTGCACTGGTTGAGAAATTTGGTGTAGATGACAGCACGATTTCCACAGAAAGTATTTCTTCTACAGTAAGTAGTGAAATGCGTCGTGATGCGATCGTAGCCGTTATAGTAGCTACAATCTGTATGCTTCTTTATATCTGGTTCAGATTTAAAGACATCCGTTTTGCAAGCAGTGCGGTATTGGCGCTTCTGCATGATGTTCTGGTTGTACTTGCATTCTATGCTATTGCCAGAGTATCTGTCGGTAATACATTTATTGCCTGCATGCTTACGATCGTAGGTTATTCTATCAATGCTACAATCGTTATTTTTGACCGTATACGTGAGAACCTTCACAGTGGTTCCAGAGAAAAACTGGCAGAAATTGTAAACACAAGTATCACTCAGACTCTTACAAGAAGTATTTATACCTCTTTTACAACTTTTGTTATGGTAGCTGTTCTTTATATCATGGGTGTTTCTTCTATCCGTGAATTTGCAGCACCTCTGATGGTTGGTGTTCTTGTCGGTGCATATTCTTCTGTATGTATTACAGGTGCGTTGTGGTATGTGATGAAAAAGAAATTTGCAGGAAAAGGACAGCCGGCAATTGCTGCAGCCTCCGCATCTGCAAAGTCCTCTTCAAAGCCGAAGAAAGCACGTGATGTATCACAGAAAGATCCGACTCAGCCAAAGAAGAAAAACAGAAAAAGAGTAGCTGAACGTCTGGCTGCCGAAGAAGCAGCTAAAAAACAGCAGAATGATGATGCTGAATAAAACAATAATTGTCTGAAAAACAGGCAGACAGAAATATCCCGGGGTAAAACTCCGGGATATTTTTATGAGGAGAGAAAATATATGGAGAAATGGGTAATAGCAGCAAAAAGAGCAGATTTTAACCAGATCGGTCAACAGTTTCATATTGATCCGGTGATTGCGAGACTGATCAGGAACAGAGATGTGATCGGAGAAGATAAGATAAGAGAGTATCTGTCAGGAACAGTACAAGAGCTTCCTTCTCCCTGGCTGATGAAGGATATGGAAAAAGCTGTAGATATCCTGGAGAAAAAAATATCGCAGAAAGCAAAAGTCCGTATTATTGGTGATTATGATATTGATGGTGTGACCTCTACATACATTTTAATGAAAGGTCTTGCGAGGATCGGAGCAGATGTGGATACTTATATTCCGGACAGAGTTGCAGACGGATATGGGATTCATGCACATCTTATAGAAAGAGCGGAAACGGACCGGATCGATACGATCGTGACCTGTGATAATGGAATTGCTGCGGCTGCTGAAATCCAGATGGCAAAGGATAAGGGAATGACAGTGATTATTACAGATCATCATGAGGTTCCTTACAGGGAGGAAAAGGGAGAACGCCAGATGGTGCTTCCGCCGGCAGATGCGATTTTGAATCCGAAACAATATGATTGTCCATACCCGAATAAAAACCTGTGTGGGGCAGTGGTGGCCTTTAAATATATTGCAGCACTTTACGAGAGATTTGGTGTTCCGGCAGAGGAACTGGAAGATTATTATGAACTGGCGGCTATTGCAACAGTAGGAGATGTTATGGATCTTCAGGGAGAGAACAGGATTCTGGTAAAAGAAGGACTGTACCGTCTGAGAAATACCAAAAATCAAGGATTGCAGGAACTGATCCGAGCAAATTCTCTGGAAGATGCTAAAATCACAGCTTATCATATCGGATTTGTGCTGGGACCATGTATCAATGCCAGTGGAAGACTGGATACAGCTGCCCGTTCTCTTGCACTTCTCAATGCAAAAACAAAGGAAGAAGCAGCAAGGCTTGCCGGAGATCTTACAGCTCTTAATCAGAGCCGAAAAGCTCTCACTGAGAAAGGAAAAGAAGAGGCAATCCGGATCATAGAGACTACAGAGCTGAAAAATGACAGAGTACTGGTAGTTTATCTTCCAGATTGTCATGAAAGTCTTGCCGGTATTATAGCAGGCAGGATCAGGGAAAAATATCACAGGCCGGCCTTTGTATTGACGGGCGGTGAGACAAGTGCAAAAGGAAGCGGAAGATCAATAGAAAGTTACTCTATGTATGAAGAACTGGTAAAATGTGCAGACCTGATGATACAGTTTGGAGGTCATCCGATGGCAGCAGGTCTGTCTATAGAAGAAAAAAATATAGAAGAATTCCGGAGACGCCTCAATGTCAACTGTACGTTGACGGACGAAGAATTGCGTCCTAAGATCGTGATTGATGTGCCGATGCCTGTGTCTTATATTACAAAAGAACTGGTAGAACAGATTTCGCTTCTGGAACCCTTTGGAAAAGGGAATACAAAACCGGTCTTTGCGCAGAAAAATCTCAGAGTGCTTGATCACAGTATTATCGGGAAAAATAAAAATGTAGTAAAACTAAAACTTCTCGATCCGCAGGGGATTTCAGTGGAAGGCATTTATTTCGGAGAAGCAGAGGATTTTGTGAACTTTATCAGGGAAAAAGACAGTATTTCTGTTACTTATTATCCGGAGATCAACAGATTCAGGGGACGAGAGAGTCTTCAGATTATTATTCAGAATTACTGTTAATATTACCGCTTGGTTTGTAACCGCCGGTAAGCCTGGAAATACAAATGTCAGGGCTTAACAGTAACTTGATTCTGAAATAAAAAGGTGATATACTATAAAATATTTATGAGCGAACAGCAATATAACACACACTGGAGGAGAAATAAAATGAAGAAAATTGAAGATTATGTATTAAGTATACCGGATTTTCCTGAACCGGGGATTATTTTCAGAGATATTACAAGTGTTCTGCAGGACGCGGATGGCCTGCAGTTGGCAATCGACTCCATGCAGGACTGTCTTAAGGATATAGATGTGGACGTGATTGCAGGAACAGAGTCCAGAGGCTTTATCTTTGGTGTACCGATCGCATATAATCTTCATAAACCATTTGTACCGATTCGTAAAAAAGGTAAACTTCCCCGCGAAACAGTATCTGTAAGCTATGATCTGGAATATGGCAGTGCAGAGATTGAAATGCATAAAGATTCCATAAAACCAGGTCAGAAAGTGGTTATCGTTGATGATCTGATCGCAACAGGCGGTACGATCGAAGCAGCGATCAAGCTGGTGGAACAGCTTGGCGGTGAGGTTGTCAAGGTTGTATTTCTCATGGAACTTGCAGGTTTAAAGGGACGCGAAAGACTGAATGGGTATGATGTAGCGTCTGTAATTTGTTATGATGGTAAATAAGCACAGCTGATTGTGCAGGACAGGCAGGTGGGAGCATATGACAGAGATAACAAAAAGTACAGAAGCAAAAAAAGATGAAATGCAGGTTGAAAAAGAGAAGCTGGAATCTGTAAAGAGAGCAGATGCGGCAGTAAAGACCATGCATGATTTTACAAGTCCGGAGGTGCTTTATAAAGAACTGATAAACAGTGTTCTGAAGTATCATCCATCAACAGATATTTCCATGATAGAGAAGGCATATAAGGTTGCAAGTGAAGCTCATGAAGGACAGAAGAGAAAGTCTGGAGAGCCATATATCATTCATCCTTTGTGTGTTGCCATCATTCTGGCAGATCTGGAACTTGACAAAGAAACGATAGTTGCAGGTCTTCTTCATGATGCAGTTGAAGATACCTGGATGACCTATGAGGAAGTTGAGAAGGAATTTGGTTCAGAGGTTGCACTTCTTGTGGATGGTGTTACCAAGCTGGGACAGTTATCTTATTCTGCGGATAAAGTAGAAGTTCAGGCAGAGAACCTCAGAAAGATGTTTCTTGCCATGGCTAAGGATATCAGAGTTATTCTGATCAAGCTTGCAGACCGTCTTCATAATATGCGTACCTTACAGTATATGCGTCCTGAAAAGCAGCAGGAAAAGGCCAGAGAGACCATGGATATTTATGCTCCTATTGCCATGCGTCTGGGTATTTCCAAGATAAAGGTAGAGCTGGATGACCTGTCGCTGAAATACCTTAAGCCGGATGTATATTATGACCTGGTGCATAAGGTTGCCCTGCGTAAAAGCGAGAGAGAACAGTTTGTAGGTGCGATTGTAAAAGAAGTTAAGAAACATATGGATGATGCCAATATTAAGGCGCAGGTGGACGGACGTGTAAAACACTTTTTCAGCATCTACAAGAAGATGGTAAATCAGGATAAGACTATTGATCAGATTTATGATTTATTTGCTGTCCGTATTCTTGTAGATACAGTGAAGGATTGTTATGCTGCCCTTGGTGTGATCCATGAGATGTATAAGCCAATTCCGGGACGGTTTAAAGATTATATTGCCATGCCGAAACCCAATATGTATCAGTCATTGCATACCACATTGATCGGACCCAACGGACAGCCCTTTGAAATCCAGATCCGTACTTATGAAATGCACAGAACTGCAGAATATGGTATCGCTGCACACTGGAAATATAAGGAGTCGTCTGACGGAAAGGCTCCTGTAGGTAAGAGTGAGGAAGAGAAACTGAACTGGCTGCGTCAGATTCTGGAATGGCAGAGAGACATGTCTGATAACAAAGAATTCATGAGTCTTCTGAAGAATGACCTGGATCTTTTTGCGGACAGTGTTTACTGTTTCACTCCACAGGGAGATGTTAAAACACTTCCAAGCGGTTCTACACCGGTGGATTTTGCGTACAGTGTTCACAGTGCAGTCGGAAATAAGATGGTAGGTGCCAGAGTTAACGGTAAGCTGGTTCCGATTGAATATGAGATCAAAAACGGCGACCGTATTGAAATCATTACTTCACAGAATTCTCAGGGACCAAGCCGCGACTGGTTGAAACTGGTTAAGAGTACTCAGGCAAAGAACAAGATTAACCAGTGGTTCAAGAAGGAATTAAAAGAAGATAATATCCTTAAGGGCAAGGAGATGCTTGCGCAGTATGCGCGTGCAAAGGGATTTAAGATCGCAAATTATACAAAAACCCAGTATCTGGAGGCCGTTTTGCGTAAATATGGTTTCAGGGACTGGGATTCAGTACTTGCTGCAATTGGTCATGGCGGATTGAAAGAAGGTCAGGTTTTCAATAAGCTGGTAGAGGCATATGATAAGGAAAATAAGAAGAATCTGACAGATGAGCAGGTTCTTGAAGCTGCTTCTGAGACACAGGAGAAGCTTCACATTGCCAAGAGCAAGAGTGGAATTGTGGTAAAAGGAATCCATGATGTGGCAGTCCGTTTTTCCAAGTGCTGTAATCCAATCCCGGGTGATGAGATTGTAGGCTTTGTTACAAGAGGACGTGGAATCACAATTCATCGTACAGATTGTGTCAATGTGCTGAATATGTCTGAGACAGACAGGACACGACTGATTGAGGCAGAGTGGCAGCAGCCTGATACCAAGGAAAAAGAGAAGTATATGGCTGAGATTCAGGTTTATGCAAATAACCGTACAGGGCTTCTTGTGGATCTTTCTAAAATATTTACAGAACGTAAGATCGACCTGCGAAGTATTAACAGCCGTACAAGCAAGCAGGAGAAGGCAACTATTTCCATGAGTTTTGAGATTGGAAGCAAAGAGGAACTGCGTTCCCTGATCGAGAAGATCCGTCAGGTAGAGAGTGTCATTGACGTAGAGAGAACTACAGGCTGATCATGGAAAAATCTGCTGGAACATTATTTTATGGAACTGCTGCAGATTGACAGAAAGGAATAACATGAAGAATTTAGAATTACAGAAATGTATATTAGGACCTGTATATACAAATTGCTATCTCCTTAAGAATAAAGAAACCGGAGAACTGATCATTGTTGATCCCGCAGATTGTCCGGAGAAGATTGAAATGAAGATTTCCCGGATGAATGGAAAACCGGTGGCGATTCTTCTTACCCATGGACATTTTGACCACATTCTGGCTGCACAGGCAGTAAAGGAGAAATATAATATTCCGATTTATGCCTGTCGTCAGGAAGAGGAGATGCTCCGCGAACCTTCGATCAATATGACTGTACATTATGGACAGGGATGTTCTATTGTGCCGGATGTATTTCTGGAGGATCTGGATGTTATCAGACTGGCGGGATTTTCCGTTCAGATGATCCATACACCGGGACATACCAAAGGAAGCTGCTGTTATTATCTGAAAGATGAAGGTGTATTGTTCAGCGGTGATACAGTGTTCTATGGCTCTGTTGGAAGAACGGATTTTCCGGGTGGAAGTACAGCAGAAATTGTGAGAAGTCTCCATAAACTGGTAGATTCACTTCCTGAAGAGACCGAGGTTTTCCCCGGACATGATGCATCTACCACTATTGGTTATGAAAAGAGGTATAATCCATTTGTGTAAAATAGGCATTCTGTTTGAGAACAGAGATTTTGAACATGATGTTTATGAACTGATCAAAGCGTTTTATCCCGAAGCGGAGATACATACTCTTTATGAAAATACTGAAGCAGAGTATGACCTCCGCTTCAGTGTGGAACGGGATAATGACAGTTATATCATAAAATACGAAAGGACAGAGAATCTGTCGAAACAGGAAACAGAGCAAAAAGGGGTAATTTCCGCAGACATACTTTCTAAAGAGAATGCAGGCTGTGGAATACAGGATGCTCATGCTCTGAGAAAAGAGAATAAAGATACTATCAAATATGCTCTGTATCAGTTGTTGATAAAACTGACGGGCAGAACTCTTCCATGGGGAAATCTGACAGGAATACGTCCTGCCAAACTGGCAATGGGAATGATCGAATCCGGAATGAAAAATACGGAAGCAGCCCGGGAGATGCGTGAGAGATATCTGGTAAGTCCGCAGAAAACAGCGCTTGCCATCACTATTGCAAACAGGGAAAGAGAGATTCTGAAGGATATTGACTATGAAAATGGATACAGCCTTTATATTGGAATCCCGTTTTGCCCAAGTATCTGTCTGTATTGTTCCTTCAGCTCCTATCCGCTGAAAGTGTGGGAGAAGAGAACAGATGAATATGTGGAAGCTCTCTGCCGGGAGGTAAGAGAGACTGCTCTTATGATGAAGGGAAGAAAACTGGATACCATCTATATTGGCGGCGGTACCCCGACTACACTGCTTCCACATCAGATCCGTAAGCTCCTGGATACAGTGGGAGAAGCTTTTGGCTATGAAGGACTGGCAGAGTTTACTGTGGAAGCCGGCAGACCGGACAGTATTACACGTGAAAAGCTGATGGCAATCAGGGAGTATCCGGTAACAAGAATTTCCGTAAATCCACAGACTATGAATCAGGAAACTCTGGATATTATCGGTCGCAGACATACTGTGGAGCAGACAAAAGAAGCGTTTCATCTGGCACGAGAGCTGGGATACGATAACATTAACATGGATCTGATCGTAGGTCTTCCGGGTGAGGATATTCACATGGTAGAGCGGACTCTTGAACAGGTTCGTGAACTGGCACCGGACAGTATTACCGTACATTCACTGGCAGTGAAACGTGCAGCAAGGCTGAATATTTTTAAAGAGAAATATCAGGAAATGTCTTTTGAGAATAATCAGGAGATTATGGATCTGACCATGAAAACGGCGTATGAAATGGGAATGGGTCCTTATTATCTGTACAGACAGAAGAATATGAAGGGAAATTTTGAAAATGTTGGCTATGCAAAGGTTGACAAAGCGGGAATTTACAATATACTGATTATGGAGGAAAAACAGCCTATCATCGCACTGGGGGCAGGCGGTTCTTCCAAGCTGGTCTTTGACCATGGACAGAGAATTGAACGTGTGGAGAATGTAAAAGACGTTTCTAATTATATTTCCCGCATTGATGAGATGATCGAGAGAAAACGGACAGCAATAGCTACCTGGCTGTAGGATGTGGAGGTAACATTTTGGACACAGTACAAAAGACAGCAGCAGGTTCACAGCAGAGGATCCTGGAATTTGACCTTGCTTCTGAACTGCATCATGGAATGCTGGTAAGTAATCTGGCTTATGCGGTTGCAGAGGAGATGGGACTGCCGCATGAACAGTGTTATGAGCTTGCAATAGCAGGAATGCTCCATGATATAGGAAAGCTGAAGCTGACAAGTTATATTAACGGACAGGAGCAGGATCCTCTGGTGATCGAGGAACTGAAGTATGTCCGGATGCATTCTGCATTGGGATATGAGGAACTTAAAGGGCAGGGATATTCGGATTTTGTATTGGAGAGTATCCTGTACCATCATGAGAATTATGATGGTAGTGGATATCCGTCCAATAAAGCAGGTGATGATATACCCATAGGTGCCCGGATACTCAGAGTCTGCGATGTATATGCAGCATTGATCTCTGACAGACCATACAGAAGAGGATTTGATATTTCTTCAGTTATGGAGTTGATGATCGATGAAGTAAAAAATTTTGATATGCAGGTTTTTCTTGCGTTTCAGAGAGTGGTTCATAATGGAGACGGGCAGAATTTTTATAAAAGAGGAGGACAACATGGCATTAAAGAAGAAACCGGTAACCGGTATGAAGGACATTTTACCAAAAGAGATGGAAATCCGTAATTATGTGATGAACATGATTCGTGAAACATACGGAACATTTGGCTTTTCATCTATAGAGACACCATGTGTGGAGCATATTGAAAATCTTTCCAGTAAACAGGGCGGAGAGAATGAGAAACTTATTTTCAAGATCCTGAAACGTGGGGAGAAACTGAAACTTGCGGAAGCAGAGAAAGAAAGTGATCTGGTTGACTCCGGACTTCGCTACGATCTGACTGTGCCGCTTTCCAGATATTATTCCAACAACGCAAATGAGCTTCCGGCTCCTTTTAAGGCACTTCAGATGGGTAATGTGTGGAGAGCAGACAGACCGCAGAGAGGACGTTTCCGTCAGTTTATGCAGTGTGATATTGATATTCTGGGTGAGTCTACTTATCTGGCTGAGATCGAACTGGTTCTTGCTACCACAACGTTGCTCGGAAAGCTGGATTTCCATAACTTTACGATTCGCATCAACGACAGAAAAATCTTAAAAGCGATGGCGCAGTACAGTGGATTCCCACAGGAAAGCTTTGACACTGTGTTTATCATTCTGGACAAGATGGACAAGATTGGTCTGGAAGGTGTTGCAGAAGAACTGGAGAAGGAAGGATTTGCAAAAGAGAGCATTGATACTTATCTTGGACTTTTCAAAGAGATCACTTCTGACATTGAGGGTGTTCGTTACTGCAAAGAGAAATTAAAAGATGTTCTGGATCCAAAGGTTGCTGAGGACCTTGAAACAATCATTTCTACTGTAGATTCTGTTAAGACAGCAGATTTTAAGATGTCTTTCGATCCGACTTTGGTACGTGGAATGTCTTATTATACAGGACCGATTTTTGAAATCTCTATGGATGAGTTTGGCGGCAGCGTAGGCGGCGGTGGACGCTATGATGAGATGATCGGTAAATTTACAGGAAACAATACATCTGCCTGCGGATTTTCAATTGGATTCGAGAGAATCGTAATGCTTCTTCTTGAGAGAAATTATGAAATCCCGACAAAGAATGGTAAGAAAGCATATCTTATCGAGAAGAATATGCCGGCAGACAAGATGCTGACGATTCTGAAACAGGCTCAGGAAGAGCGTAATGCCGGAACACAGATCAATATTTCTATTATGAAGAAGAATAAGAAATTCCAGAAAGATCAGATGACAGCAGAGGGCTATACAGAGTTTGTAGAATTCTTTAAAGACAGAATGTAATAATTCGTAACTGTTCAGCAACATTGCGAGATAGCAGACTGCCGGATAGTTACAACAATTCTTATAATATAGAAAGCATGAAAAGAGGAAAGAAACATGGCTGAAAGTATGCAGGGACTGCACAGAACATGCCGATGTGCAGAAGTAACAAAGGAAATGATCGGCAAAGAAGTTGTCCTTATGGGATGGGTTCAGAAAGCTCGCGATAAAGGCGGAATTATTTTCGTAGATTTAAGAGACCGTTCCGGTATCATGCAGCTGATTTTTGAGAATGGCAGCATTGATGAAGAAGGTTTTGCAAAAGCAGGTAAGCTGAGAAGTGAATTCGTAATCGCTGTTACCGGTGTGGTAGAAGAAAGAGGCGGCGCTGTTAACAAGAATCTTGCAACAGGTGAAATTGAGCTTCGCGTAAAATCCCTTCGTGTTCTGTCTGAAGCAGAGGTACCTCCGTTCCCAATTGAAGAGAACAGCAAGACAAAAGATGAAATCCGTCTGAAATATCGTTATCTTGACTTAAGAAGACCTGACCTTCAGAAGAATATTATGCTTAAGAGCAAAGTCATGATGCTTACAAGACAGTTCTTCGCAAAAGAAGGATTCCTTGAAATTGAAACTCCGATGCTTGGTAAGAGTACACCGGAAGGTGCAAGAGATTATCTGGTACCGTCTCGTGTTCATCCGGGACATTTCTATGGTCTGCCACAGTCTCCGCAGCTGTACAAACAGCTTCTGATGTGCTCTGGTTATGACCGTTATATCCAGATTGCAAGATGTTTCCGTGACGAAGACCTTCGTGCGGACAGACAGCCGGAATTTACCCAGATCGATATGGAACTCTCTTTTGTAGATGTTGATGACGTAATTGATGTAAATGAGAGATTCCTTGCTTATCTGTTCAAGGAAGTACTTGATATTGATGTAAAACTTCCAATCCAGCGTATCACATGGCAGGAAGCTATGGACAGATTTGGTTCTGATAAACCGGATATGCGTTTCGGAATGGAACTTCATGATGTAAGTGATGTAGTTAAAAACTGTGGATTCAGCGTGTTTACTTCTGCGTTGGAAAATGGCGGCAGTGTTCGTGGTATCAATGCAGAAGGACAGGGCGCTATGCCACGTAAGAAAATTGACAAACTGGTTGAGTTTGCCAAAGGTTACGGTGCAAAAGGCCTTGCATACATTGCAATCGCTGAAGATGGCACAAGAAAATCTTCTTTTGCTAAATTCATGACAGATGAAGAGATGGATGCTCTGGTAGCAGCTATGGATGGTAAAGCAGGAGACTTACTTCTGTTTGCAGCAGATAAGAAGAAACTGGTTTATGATGTACTTGGCGCACTTCGTCTGGAACTTGCAAAGCAGATGGATCTTCTTGATAAGAATGAGTATCGTTTCGTATGGGTAACAGAGTTCCCGCTTCTTGAATGGAGTGAAGAAGAGAATCGTTTCACAGCAATGCATCATCCATTTACCATGCTTATGGAAGAGGACCTTCCACTTCTGGATACAGATCCTGGAAAAGTTCGTGCAAAAGCATATGATATCGTATTAAACGGTAATGAAATTGGTGGAGGAAGTGTCAGAATCCATCAGGATGATATTCAGGAGAGAATGTTTGAAGCACTTGGATTCACAAAAGAAGCTGCTCACGAGCAGTTCGGATTCCTTCTGGACGCATTCAAATATGGAGTTCCGCCTCACGCCGGACTGGCATACGGACTTGACCGTCTGGTAATGCTTATGGCGAAAGTTGACAGCATCCGTGACGTAATCGCATTCCCGAAGGTTAAAGATGCTTCCTGTCTGATGACTCAGTCTCCGAGCCGCGTAAGCGAGGAGCAGTTAAAAGAACTGGAACTGGAAGTAAGACCGGAGGAAGTAACTGAATAAGGATGGAGCTTACAATTCAGACGTTTTTGATTGTATGCCCGTTGGTATTCCTTGCAGGATTAGTTGATTCTATCGCAGGCGGGGGTGGTTTGATCTCCCTGCCTGCGTATCTGCTTGCAGGGGTTCCGATGCACAATGCGATAGCAACGAATAAATTATCCTCGGCAACTGGGACAGCGATTTCAACAGCACGTTTATGTAAGAATAAATTTGTAGACTGGGGAGTTGCACTGCCATGTATTTCCATGGCTCTTGTCGGTTCTTTTGCAGGCGCTCATATTGCGCTTCTTGCCAGTGATAAGATATTAAAATGGATGCTGATTCCAGTACTTCCTATTGTTGCGTTTTATGTAATGAAGAAGAAAAATCTGGATGATAACAGCAATGTAGAGATTTCCAGAAAGAAACAGTGGATTTTGTGTGCGGTGTGTTCTCTGGCTGTTGGCTGCTACGATGGCTTTTATGGGCCGGGAACTGGTACGTTTCTGCTTATTTTATATACAGGAGTAGCAAAACTTCCCGTAGCGAAAGCTTCCGGAACTATGAAACTTGCAAATCTTTCTTCTAATATAATGGCATTAGTTGTTTTTTTATTTAGTGGAAAGATTGTCATATATCTTGGACTTGCAGCTTCTGCTTTTTCCATTGCAGGGCATTATGTAGGATCTGGAATGGTAATGAAAAATGGAAATAAAATCGTAAGACCGATTATTCTGATCGTTCTGGTTTTACTGTTTATCAAAATTATAACGGGGATGTAAAAAGAATAAGACAAAGATTAAAAAGACCACCATATCATAGAATGATTCGGGAAAGGAACATTTCTGTGATATGGTGGCCTTTTTAGTTGTTTAACCAAACTGCGAAGCAGTTATTTGGTTATGAGCAAGTAGCGGAAGCGGATTGCGAATATCCGATTGACTAATCGTTAATTGGAACTGCTTTCAGTAGAAGTATTATCATCTGTCTGCTTATCTGTATCGGCAGAAATATTTTCATCCTCAGAATCAGAAGTCTCGAGAGGAGAATCTGTCAAAGTACCGAAAATAGCATTTCCCAAAGTATTTCCCTCATCCTGAAGTTTCCAGGATACCCCATCATTGATTAGAACAAAATCTACATCATTGACGGTAGTAACGGTATTATCATTGATGCTGTTCAGAAGAATTTCGAAAGATTTCTCGTATCGTTTCTGGGAGCCATCGATAACTGCGTCAGCAGAAGCCAGATATTTATCAAGCTTTTCCTGATAATCAGCCAGGATCGAATCACTGTCAAAGGTTGTAATTTCAGTTGTAACAGTGGCATTGTATCCATTTTCACTGCTGGATTTAATGACATAATTAAAATTTTTATGAATCTGTTCGGCAAGTGCTGAGGCAATGGAATTTTTTGCAGTATCGGATGTATTCATGATATTTACTACACCCAGATAAGATGTCATTTCTTTCAAATCCAGTTTCTGTAGAGTGTCAAGATAGACGGTCAGGGTATCTTCCGGTGAAAGGATATCCGGATCTGCCAGATCAGCTATAAGACCGCCGACAAGGTCATCTTCCAGAGAATTGGTACGCTGGATCTTCCATTTTTCCTTTTTATCATTGCCTGTATTGACAAGCTGTATGTTACAGTCTGTCTCAGCTGTATCATAGTCATTTGTGTTTAAAAGATGATTCAGGATCAGATAATGAGCCTCAAGAGATCTGGAAGAATCTTTGATATTTCCTTTTTGTGCCTGGGCTGACTCTGTGATCTGTGTCCGGAGAAGTTCTGCTTTAAAATCTCTGGCAAGAACTTTGGAATCGATTGTGGTCAGTTTGACAGAAACAGTGGCAGAATGATTGGCTGTGCCGACGATGACATCCGAAATTTTGTAATTAAATTTCCGGAAAAAGAGAGAAAAGGTTTCATTGATTTCATCAGTTAAATCAGTATTCTCTGTGGCATCGGGGAACAGCTCTGTATAGGGTATGTATTTTTGCGTAGTTTCTGAATCGAGATTTTTTAACTGATCCAGTTCATTTCTGACTACACTCTTTACATCTGACTCATTTTTGCGGAAACAGCCGCTGCTTACAGATACAGCAAAAAGAAAAAATAAGACAGAGAAAAGAAGAATCAGGTGTTTGTTTATATTCATACGTGTTCTTTCCTTTCACAGTGCTTTCTGTGCAACTGTTTGACAGTTACTTTTCTGTTTATTTTAACAGATTTTGTACTGACTGTCAAAAAAGTGAAAAAGATGAACGAAATTCATAAAAAAAACGTGAAAAAATTGTGAAAAATGTTTCCATTTGGTTACAAAGCTTTTATTTCAAGGCAGAATCTGCTATGATAGGAAAGTGAATAATAATGATATAAAAAAGCAGTAGTGTATAATAGATGTTAGCCTGAACAAGGTGACAATATCAAGGAGGCAATTTATGAAGAAACGTATTATTATCGTTTTGGGAATCCTGATCGCAGCAGGTGGTATCGGAACCGGAGTCTGGTATCACTTTAAAGGAAACAGTCAGAGTGGAACCGGTGATTCTATTGTGTATGTGTCAAAAGTAAGCGTGATCACCGGATCTGAAACAACAGCGGTAAATCGGTTTGCCGGTGTGGTAGAACCGCAGAAAACTGTAAACGTAAAAATAGAAAGTGGACGAAAAGTAAAAGAAGTGGAAGTTAAGACCGGAGAAGAGGTAAAGGCCGGACAGCTTCTTTTTGAATATGATCTCAGCAGTATTGAGGATGATCTGAAGCAGGCGCAACTGGATCTGGACAGATTAAAAAATGAACAGATCAGCCTGACAGAACAGATAGCTACGCTGGAAGCGGAGAAGAAAAAAGCAAAGGCCGAAGATCAGTTGTCCTATACCATTGAAATCGAGACTAACAAAATGAATCTCAAGAAGAATGAATATAGTCAGAAGAGTAAACAGTCTGAAATTGATAAACTTCAGAGCGCAACACAGAATACAGAGGTTCGAAGTGAAATAGATGGTGTGATACAGAAAATTGACACTTCCAAAATGACAAGTGACGACGGTGATTCTGTGGATGACAGCAGTGCAATGGACAGTAACATGTCGTCAGGTGACGGAAGTTCGGACAGTTCTGCATTTATTACAATTCTCAGTACAGGTGCTTACAGAGTGAAAGGTAAAGTTAATGAACAGAACAGGGATTCTATTGTACCCGGAGAGGCAGTGATCATCCGTTCCAGAGTAGACAGCAGTAAAACATGGAAAGGAACGATGGGATCCGTAGATGTGAATAATGGAACTTCAGATGACAGCAGTAATGATATGTATATGGGTATGGCAAGTACCAGTTCCGATGATCAGACAACGTCTACTTCTTATCCTTTTTATGTGGAATTGGATTCCTCTGAGAATCTGATGCTTGGACAGCATGTGTACATAGAACGTGACATCGGACAGGATGAGAAAAAAGACGGTCTGTGGCTCAGTGATTACTATATTCTGGACACAGATACCAATGAACCGTATGTATGGGCAGCCAGCGATAAGAACAGACTGGAGAAGCGTTATGTAACACTTGGAGAACATGATGATGATCTTGGAGAATATAAGATTGTTGAGGGCCTTACAAAGAAAGATGCGATTGCATTCCCGACAGCGGCTCTGGAAGAAGGCGAAAAAACAGAGATCGGAGATCTGGCTCAGACAATGAGCCAAGGCGCGGACGGGATTACAGATATGGATGCTGATCATGGAAATATGGATGATGAACAGCCAGATTCCGCAGATGGGGAAGCCTATACAGATCCAGATATGGAAGAGAGTTCTGAAGATGACAGTTCGGATGACTCGATTGATCCAAATGAGGAACTTGTACCAATCGATGAGGCACCTGGTATGAGCGCAGGTGAAGACGTGGAGGGGATCGAATGATACTGGAATTAAAGGGTATATATAAAGAATATCAGCAGGGTAAAATGAAGGTTCCGGTATTAAAAGATGTGAATTTCTCCATGGAAGAAGGAGAATACGTGGCAATTATGGGACCATCTGGTTCGGGAAAAACTACTCTGATGAACATTATCGGATGTCTGGACAAGCAGACAGAGGGGACTTTTTTTCTGGATGGAGTGGATATTAAGGCGTGTTCGGAGAATGAAATGTCAGATATCCGGCTGAATAAGATAGGGTTTGTTTTTCAGAGTTTTCATCTTCTCCCTAAGCAGAGTGCTCTGGCAAATGTTGAGATGCCATTAAATTATGCGAGGGTACCTAAGAAGGAGAGAAGAGAACGCGCTCTGAAAGCACTTGACAGAGTGGGCCTGGCGGACAGAGTGGATTTTAAGCCAAATCAGCTTTCAGGAGGTCAGATGCAGAGGGTTGCCATTGCCAGGGCGATCGTCAATAACCCGAAACTTCTTCTTGCAGATGAACCTACAGGTGCTCTTGACAGTAAATCCGGTGCGCAGGTTATGGAACTTTTCCAGAGGCTGAATGATGAGGGGGTATCTGTATTGATGATCACCCATGATGCGGATATTGCCGCACATGCGAAAAGGGTGGTTACGATCAAAGATGGTATCCTTCAGGAAAAGAGGTGATCTTCATGGGCAAAGTAAAGAAAATCCTCGCAGGAGTGCTTGTGGTGGTAATCGCAGGAAGCGGAATTACAGCGGGATTGATGCAGCTGAAGAAAAACAGCCAGAAAACAGTGGCGGTTACTCCTGTGAGCGGGTTACTGCAGGAATTTTATACACCTTCCACCACGCTTGACGGAAACATTACATCCAGTGCAACACAGACAGTAAACGGTGATAAAGACCTGATCATTGATCAGATTTATGTGACAAAGGGAGATGCCGTAAAAAAAGGGGATCCTCTGGTTTCTTTTGATACTACTCTGGTGGAAATGGAACTGAATATAGCAAAGCTGAAAAAACAGAAACTGGAGCAGGATTTAAATAAAGCAGTGAACAGATTGAACAGCCTTCAGAATGGTGGACCTGTAGAGGAAACAGATGCGGGTACAGACGCCGATAACCTGAATTCAAAAACAGGAAGAACTGATAATGATACAGGCGATGATGATATGAAACCGGATGATACGTTATCATCCGCAACAGATATGTCCGGTAATTATCTGGCAGCAGCCATGCATCCGTTTTTGTTATCTGCTTTTACAGATGGAGATGCAGTGGATAATGCGGGCTCAGACAATTCTTCATCCAAGTCAGATTTACCGGGAGATGATGCTTCAACAGATACCGGAAATACAGGCGGTTCATCAGATGGAACATCTGCGGATCATGATATTCCGGTATATACGGATCCTTCAGCAAATGGATTCAGTGACGGAGAGAAGGATGATTTTAATTCCGGAAAAAATGATATGCCGGAATTATCACCAACGCCAACGCCGGCACTGGATGATCATACCACATATTTTGATCCCTATTACCGAAAAGGTGATCCGAATATCACTGATGGTGACGAGCCGTTTTATCAGAAACTGGATGCAGATTCTGTTCCGTTTACAGGAAGTGGCACAGAGGACGATCCATATGTATATCTGTGTAGCAGTGCAAAAGAAAAAGTAACAGTAATGGGTTCATTCTTTAATAAACTTGCAGGATACAGTCCTGATGGAACCAAAGTTGTTAATCAGGGTGGTTACTGGTACCGTCTGGAATTTCATCAGAATGATACAATAGCGGACTATGATGATCTGAAAACCTCCTGCACAGGTTATTATCTGGTAAACGGAAGTTTTCTGGAGAAACCGGTATATGAATTTGCAGAGGTGGAATTTACACTGGCAGATGCAGATAAATATGATAAGAATCCAGATGATGGAGGAGATGATAATCCTGGTGGGAATGATGAACCTACCGGAACCCCTGTTTCCAGGGCAGATGCTATTAAGTATCAGAAGAGTAAGATTGCCAGTCTGAAGCTGGATCTCCAGGAAAGCGATATCAAGATATCACAGCTGGAAAAGAAAGCTAATAAAAAGCTTATCACTGCAAAACTGGATGGTACGGTTACTTATGTGGGGGATTCCGGAAGTGGTGAGACAACTGACGGTAAGGCTCTGATCAAGATAAAAAGCAGTGATGGTTTTTATGTTGTAGGTTCTGTGAGTGAACTGATGCTCGATGATTTTAAAGAAGGCACAAAGCTTAACTGTACAAGTTATACCAGCGGATCTTTTGAGGCAGATGTTATGGATGTTTCGGAATATCCTGTAACCGGAAACAGCTTCTATGGAAGCAGTAATCCAAATGTGTCTTATTATGCATTTACAGCAGTGGTAAGTGACAAGACACTTCAGTTGGAAGATCAGGACTGGGTTACTGTCAATTATGAAGCATCTGCTGCAGAGAACATTATGGTCATTCAGAAAGCTTTTGTCAGAAATGACAATAATAAAAACTATGTGTATAAAGATGATAATGGTATCCTGAAGAAACAGGAGATTTCAGTGGGTGCAGCTGTAGACAGCGGTTACAGTGTGATTGTCAAAGGTGGGCTCAGTGAAGATGATCTGATCGCATTTCCTTATGGAAAAGATGTGAAAGAGGGCGCAAAGACAAAAGAAGTTACTCTGGATCAGATGTATGGATATTAATTGAGAAAGGAGACATTTTATGCTTGAAAATATACGCCTGGCTTTTCAGGGAATATGGTCACATATGATGAGATCCTTCCTGACCATGCTGGGTATCATTATTGGTATTGCATCTATTATTGCAATTGTTTCTACCATCAAGGGAACCAGTGAACAGATTAAGGAAGATCTGATAGGTGCAGGTTCCAATACGGTAAAGATTTATCTGTATGATGGAGATAACCAGTATGATGCGGAATATGGAAATTCTTCAAAAACACCGATTTTGACAGATGATGTAAAAGAAGAAGTAAAAGATTTGGATCATGTTGAGAATGCGACCTTTTATTATAACAGTACCAGCGCATCTATTTATAATAACAATAACAGTCTGGAGGGTGGAAGTGTTTACGGGATTGATGTGAACTATCTGGCTACCTGCGGATATATAATTCAGTCAGGACGGGGATTTGTAAAAGATGACTACAAAAATTACAATAAAGTTGCGCTGATCGATGATAATGCGGCACAGAATCTGTTCCCGTCACAGAACCCAGTAGGGCAGACTGTGGAGATCAATCAGGAACCATATACGATTGTGGGAGTGATCCGGCAGGATGAGAATTATCAGCCGACGATCAACAGTATTGACGAATACTACACTTATTATCAGTCGATTGTAGGAAGTGTAATGATTCCGGACAGCTGCTGGCCGATTTCCTTTAAATTTGATGTTCCTCAGAATGTAATTGTGAAAGCAGACAGCACAGATACCATGAGTTCGGTGGGAAATGCAGCAGCAGATGTGCTGAATAATTTAATTGCAGCCTTAAATACAGACGGAAATACAACCATGAAATACAAAGCCGATAATATTATGGAGCAGGTCAAGAATATGCAGAAACTCAGTGAGAGTACGAATAATCAGCTGATCTGGATTGCAAGTATTTCTCTTCTTGTAGGCGGTATTGGTGTCATGAATATCATGTTGGTTTCTGTTACAGAGCGTACCAAAGAGATTGGATTGAAAAAGGCTATCGGGGCACGTAAGAAGACGATTCTGGGACAGTTTCTGACAGAGGCTTCCGTACTTACCAGTATTGGCGGTATTATCGGAGTAATAACAGGAATCGGGCTGTCGAAAGTGGTGGGAAAGGTTACCGGTTCGCCTACTGCGATCAGTGTGCCATCAATTGTGATCGCAGTATTGTTTTCTACAGTGATAGGCGTGGTATTTGGACTGCTTCCTTCTGTGAAAGCAGCAAATTTAAATCCTATTGATGCGTTGAGAAGTGAATAAACACTGCACAGATAAAACAGACTTGATGTACAATACCTTTGTATATTGAGTCTGTTTTTCTGTAACATTTTTAGTTACTGTTTACTGGTAATATCTTGCAAAGCGTGTTATTGAAAACGAAGTGAACAATAACCATTTTTCTGTGGATTTTAAACAGAAAAACAATCAAATTTGTATAGATGTCAAGAAATGTGCTAAAATTTGTACAAAAAATAAAAAAATATGGAAGTACAAATACAGGTTGTGCTATAATGAAGTATCTCAAAAAGAATTATTTATACAGGAGGAAGTTCGCGGATGGTATCATTTACCTATATCATCAAAGATAAATTTGGAATACATGCAAGGCCCGGACTGCTTCTTGTGCAGGAAGCCGGAAAGCTTACGAGCAATATCACTATTTTTAAAGGAACAGACAGTGGTGATGCGAAGCGGATGTTCTGTGTTATGAATCTTGCAGTAAAACAGGGAGATCAGATAACAGTACATGTGGAAGGCGAGAATGAAGAGGCAGATGCCGAAGTAATGAGAGAGTTTTTGAAAAATAATCTGTAACTGTGAAGATGTCAGACAGTTATGCCATAATCTTTAATAAGGAGAATTGGAGTAATGAGAGTATTAGAAGGTAAGTCCGTATTTTCAGGAATCGCAATTGGAAAGATTTCTATTTTGCAGAAAGCAGACACAAGTGTAAAGCGTACGAAGGTAGAAAATCCGGAGGCAGAGATTACACGTGTGCAGGAAGCAAAAGAGAAAGCAGTTGAACAGCTTCAGAAACTGTATGATAAGGCACTCCGGGAAGTAGGAGAATCAGGTGCTGCTATTTTTGAAGTGCATCAGATGATGTTGGATGATGAGGACTATCTGGATTCTATTGATAACATTATCCGTACGGAGAATGTAAATGCAGAGTATGCAGTAGCAACAACAGGTGATAATTTTGCAGACATGTTTGCGCAGATGGATGATGACTACATGAAAGCAAGAGCGGCAGATGTAAAGGATATTTCAGATCGTCTGGTACGTGTATTATCAGGACACGATGAGGGAGATATGGATGCTGCAGAACCATCTATTATCGTTGCTGAGGATCTGGCTCCAAGTGAAACTGTACAGATGGACAAGAGCAAAGTTCTTGCATTTGTTACAAGGAAAGGTTCTTCCAATTCCCATACAGCAATCCTTGCAAGAACTATGAATATCCCGGCGCTGATCAATATTGAATATGATGACAGCATGGATGGAAAAATGGCAGTTGTAGACGGCAAGACCGGTTCTCTTATTGTGGAACCGGATGCAGATACCCTGAAGAAATATCAGGATCAGAAAGACGAGGAGTTGCGCCAGAGAGCAATGCTCAAAGAATTAAAAGGCAAAACTACAGAGACAAAGAGTGGACATAAGATTCATCTGTACGCAAACATCGGAAGCACAGGCGATGTAGCCAGTGTACTGGCTAATGATGCAGAAGGTATTGGTCTTTTCAGAAGTGAATTCATTTATCTGGAAAAAGATAATTATCCGACAGAGGAAGAGCAGTTCCAGATTTATAAAGCAGTAGCACAGAATATGGCAGGAAAGAAAGTAATCATCCGTACACTGGATATCGGCGCAGACAAGCAGATTGATTACTTTGATATGGCACACGAGGAGAATCCGGCAATGGGTTATCGTGCAATCCGTATCTGCCTGGACAGACCGGAAGTATTTAAGACACAGCTTCGTGCACTGTTCAGAGCAAGTATGTTCGGAAATATCTCCATTATGTATCCGATGATCATCTCTGTAACAGAAGTAAAACAGATCAAGGCTATTGTTGCAGAGGTTAAGAAAGAGCTGACAGAGCAGGGCATTCCGTTTAAAGATGACGTAGAGCAGGGTGTAATGATCGAGACACCGGCTGCAGTTATGATCAGTGATCTTCTTGCAAAAGAAGTTGATTTCTTCAGCATCGGAACTAACGATTTAACACAGTATACACTGGCAATCGACCGTCAGAATGCAAAACTGGATAATATTTATGATTCTCATCATGAAGCTGTACTTCGTATGATCCAGATGGTCATTGATAATGCACATAAAGAGGGAATCTGGGCAGGAATCTGCGGAGAGCTCGGAGCAGATACTACATTGACAGAACGCTTTATACAGATGGGGATTGATGAATTATCTGTATCACCTACATTTGTTCTGCCGGTACGTAAGATCGTAAGGGAACTGGACTGATTCTGGCATAAATATCGCAAAAGAATAGAAACAGGCAGTCAAAATTCCGCATGGGTCAATCTATGCGGGATTTTTTTGCGATAAATTAGCGGTTCCTGATTGTGATACATAAAAAAATATGATAAACTGAACATAGTCTGTAATTTTATGAAAAGATAATTGATACATAAAAAATCTGAAGTGGATCAGAAGCAAAGGAGATATGAATATGGGAAAAATTGCCATTGTCACAGACAGTAACAGCGGCATAACACAGGACCAGGCAAGAGAACTTGGAATCAGCGTAATTCCAATGCCTTTTTATATTAACGAGAAGCTTTATCTTGAAGGAATCACTCTTTCACAGGAAGAGTTTTATGAGAGACTTAAGAATGATGAGGCTATTTCTACTTCACAGCCGGGGCCGGCAGATGTATGCGGACTCTGGAATACATTACTGGAAAAGTATGATGAAGTAGTGCACATTCCAATGTCAAGCGGACTGAGTGCATCCTGCGATACAGCAATGGGACTGGCTCAGGAATATGACGGAAGAGTACATGTAGTAGACAATCAGAGAATTTCTGTTACACAGAGACAATCTGTACTGGATGCCCTCACATTAAGAGATGCGGGCAGAAATGCGACACAGATCAAACAGGTTCTGGAAGAGCAGAAGCTGGATTCCAGTATCTATATTACTCTGGAAACTTTGAAATACCTTAAGAAAGGTGGAAGGATTACTCCTGCAGCAGCAGCAATCGGAACAGTTCTGAACCTGAAACCTGTGCTTCAGATCCAGGGTGAGAAGCTGGATGCATATTCCAAAACAAGAGGCAAGAAGCAGGCAAAACGTGTCATGCTCAAGGCTATGCAGAATGACTGGGAGAACCGTTTCGCAGAATACGTAAAACGTGGCGAAATGTGCCTGCAGTCTGCTTATACAGGAAATCAGGAGGAAGCAGAGGAATTTAAGAAAGAAATTGCCGAAGTATTCCCCGAAATTGAGATTGTGCAGAATCCGTTATCATTAAGTGTTGCATGCCATATCGGACATGGTGCTATTGCAGTTGCATGTTCAAGAAAAGTGGTAGTAGAATAAAACAATCTGAGGAGTTAGGAAAGAATGAAGAAACTTATGGAACAGATGGCGGAAGAACTTTCCGCAGCATTTGAAAAATCCGGATACGACCCATCCTACGGAAAAGTAACCGTATCCAACAGACCGGATCTTTGCGAATTTCAGTGTAACGGTGCTATGGCAGGAGCCAAAGCATACAAGAAGGCACCGTTTATGATCGCTGATGATGTAGTAGCATACTTAAAAGACAGCCAGGTTTTCTCCATGGCAGAAGTAGTAAAACCGGGATTTATCAATTTAAAAGTAAAAGGTGAATTCCTTGCAGATTACTTAAAGGAAATGGCAGCAGACGAGAAACTTTCCGTATCTGCAGCAAAAGAGCCGAAGACGATCATCATCGATTATGGCGGACCAAATGTTGCGAAACCTCTTCATGTAGGACACCTTCGTTCTGCAATCATTGGAGAAAGTATTAAGAGAATCGGTCGCTTTGTAGGACATAAAGTGATCGGTGATGTTCATCTGGGAGACTGGGGTCTTCAGATGGGACTGATCATTACAGAACTGAAACACAGAAAACCGGAGCTGGTTTATTTTGATGATTCTTACACAGGAGAGTATCCGGAGGAAGCACCATTTACGATCAGCGAGCTGGAAGAGATCTATCCATGTGCAAGCGGCAAGTCCAAAGAGGATGAAGCGTACAGAAACGAAGCTCTGGAAGCAACTCATCTTCTTCAGCAGGGCAAACCGGGATACATGGCTCTCTGGAACCATATTATGAACGTATCCGTTACAGACCTGAAGCGCAACTATGACAAATTAAATGTGTCTTTTGATCTCTGGAAAAAGGAATCCGATGCACAGCCATATATTCCTGGAATGGTTGAGGAGATGAAAGAAAAAGGATTCGCTTATGTAGACCAGGGTGCACTTGTAGTAGATGTAAAAGAAGAGAACGACACAAAAGAGATTCCTCCATGTATGCTTCTGAAATCAGACGGAGCTTCTCTTTATACAACTACAGACCTTGCAACAATCGTAGAGCGAATGAAATTATTTAACCCGGATGAGATCTTGTATGTGGTAGACA
The DNA here is from genome assembly GCF_020593505.1 of Blautia sp. DFI.3.45. NCBI lineage: Bacteria > Bacillati > Bacillota > Clostridia > Lachnospirales > Lachnospiraceae > Blautia > Blautia sp. DFI.3.45. Next base: position 51,784 of record NZ_JAJDMI010000009.1, on the reverse strand, counting down.
AACGTCAGGAACTTCACTTTATCCAAGTATTCCGCTGTGCAAGAAAGACCGGGCTTGTAAAAGATGATACAAAGCTTTCTTTCCTTGGATTCGGAACCATGAACGGAAAAGACGGAAAACCGTTCAAGACAAGAGAGGGCGGCGTTATGCGTCTGGAAACTCTCATTAAAGACATCAACGAAGAGATGTTTACCAAGATTGTTGAGAATCGCAGCGTGAAAGATAAAGATGCGAAAGAAACTGCAGAGATCGTAGGGCTTTCCGCAATCAAATACGGTGACCTTTCCAATCAGGCTACCAAGGATTACATTTTTGATATTGACAGATTTACATCATTTGAAGGTAATACAGGTCCGTATATCCTTTATACGATCGTTCGTATCAAATCTATTCTGAACCGTTTTGCAGAAGAGGGCGGCAACCTTGAAGCAGGTACAATCCTTGATCCTGTAAACGACAGCCAGAAGAACCTGATGCTTCAGCTGACAGGTTTTGGTGCAACCGTAGAGAACGCCTTTGAAGAAAAAGCACCGCATAAGATCTGTGCATATATTTACGAAGTATCCAATGCATTCAACAGCTTCTATCATGAGACAAAGATCCTCAGCGAAGAGAACGAAGCACAGAAAGCTTCCTTCATCCAGTTGCTGAAACTCACTAAGAAAGTTCTGGAGACATGTATCGATCTTCTTGGATTTTCTGCACCGGACAGAATGTAAAAATAAGATTCATCAATAAATCAACTTGTTGGTATCCTAAGCCCTGTTTACATATATTGTAAATGGGGCTTTTCAAAAAGAACGAAATGTGCTATCATGTGTTTATCTAATCTATACGTGATGAAATTCTTTCATCACATTTTCCATTTTTGTTTTAAACGAATTGTGAATATCTGCTTGGCTCAGATAAACTGCGGAGCAGTTATTCGGTTATGAGCAAGTAGCGAATCTGATGATTTTATCTGTTTGACAATTGAACAGGAGGTGAACCAGTGAATTTATCTGGAACTGTATTAAAAGGGCGTTACTGTATTCTGGAGCCTGTTGGAAAAGGCGGTGGAGGGAAAGTTTACCTTGCCAGAGATCTGGAACTGGGCGTTTTGTGGGCGGTAAAAGAAATACCGGTATCCGGCAAAAGTGAAGCACGTATGCTTTTGAAGCTTTCACATCCGTCTCTGCCAAAGATGATAGATTATATAGAGGATAACCGGAAATGTTACCTTGTTATGGAATATGTCAGGGGAAAATCTCTGGGTGAGTATTTAAGAGGCGGAAAACATTTTTCCATAAATGAAATCGTTAAATATGGAATGGAGATTTCAGATGTATTCTCCTATTTTCATGGTCGGAAACCACCGGTTTATTATGGAGATCTGAAGCCTGACAATCTGATGCTGGGTGAGAATGGAAGATTATATCTGATCGATCTGGGCGGTGCTGTAAACGGATATAAATATCACCATAAAGTATGTACAGGCACTGCCGGTTTTGCTGCGCCGGAACAATATGAGGGAAAGATAAATGCAGCAACAGATATTTATACATTTGGAAAAACATTATCTGCCTTATGTGGAAAAACAGATTGTCTGTTATTCATCCGGAACATGTCATTATTCTGGCTTATTTTCAGATGCTGCATGAAGAAACCGGAAATGCGTTATCAAAATATGAAGACTGTACAGAAAAAACTAAGCAGAATCCAGAAGAGACAAAATCAGAGTAAAATTAAAAACATGTTGGTTTTGGCAGGGAGCAGTATTGCTTTTGCAGTAATAACTGTTTTTCTTCTGTTTAGTTCTAATCTGGTATCCGGCTCCAAAACATTTGATTTTTATGAAGAGCTAACTGATATTACAGACCTTTATTATCAGGAAGAATTTCAAAACGGCAGTAAAGCGGACAGGGAAAAAATTTGTGAACAGGCAGATACCGGACTGCGGAAATTACAAAAACAATGCACTGAAAAAGAGGAGTCCAGAAAGATATTACAGATTCTGGCAGTAAACAGTGAGTACCAGGAAAATTATGAAAATGCAGGATTCTACTATGAGCAAATGCTTCTTTATGATGAAACTTACAGAGCCGGATACGGTGAATATGGAATGTTCCTGTTCCGTACCGGGCAAAAGGAAGCCGGTCAGGCACTATGGACAGAATATAAGTCGAAAGAAACAATGTTAGACGATACAGTCAGCAGAAATCTGAGATTGTGGGAAAAGGAGATGACTAAGAGTGAAGAAAAATCATAACAGACTCTGGATTGTGATATCTGTATGTTTATGTCTGTGTCTGACTTCGACTATCTCTGCCATGCAGATGGGAGGTTTTGATATTGATGTAGGAAATGGAGAAAACAGCAGCTGGCAATGGCATGAGGAACAGCAGTGGAATCAGAGCAGTTGGGAGAATACGTGGGAAAATAACCGGCAGACTGGAGACAACACATCAGAAACTCCTGCACAGAACGATCAGACGCAGGACAATGGATATCAGTATGATTCTGATACAGGAAACGGAACACAGGATAATATACAGCAATGGAATGGTGTACAGCAGAATAACACTGACTGGAATAACAGCAGTCAATGGAACAATAATTCTCAGAATAATAATGTCCAGAATAATAATGCCCAGAATAATAACGTTCAGAGTAATAATGCCCGGAATAATAATTCTGCATGGAACGCTCAACCTCAGACAGATAACAATATGCAGATAACATCCCGGACGGATAATGAATCCGCTGTTAAGATATCAGAAAAACCCACCCCAACATCAATACCTGTACCAACACCTAAACCTGCGAAAAATCCGAAGCCGACAAAAACACCCAAATCAACTCAGCCCCCAACTCCTAAGCCGTCAAAAAAGAAAAATAAGAAGAAACAAAATAAAGCAAAGAAAACAGAAAAAGAAAACAAGAATACAGGTAATTCCAAAGTGTTTCAGAATAAAGAAAACCAGGGGGATACTGTTGAATACACGCATGTAAAAGATGAAGCTGTTAAGTTTCATTGCACACAAAATACAGATAGTTTCCATACCCCGCGAATTCAGATAATATCCCGGGGCTCTGTTCAGATTCTTTCTTTTCGGCTTAACAAAACAGAATGTCCCTGGCATTGGGAAGGAGACTGGATCATACCGGATACGGAAGATGAAAATGTAAAAGAAATAGAATTGTTGGTTATCTCTCAAGGCGGAAAGCTGATAAAAATGAATCCCCGGATTTTTTCCTCATAGACGCTTCAGGAAAACAATGCTATAATTTATCATATTATATCAATTTTTCTGAGACAGGAGGAACCTATGTACAAAGTAATTTTGTTTGATTTAGATGGAACATTAACAGAATCCGGAGAGGGTATCACGAAATCTGTTCAGTATGCACTGGAGAGAATTGGAAAGCCTGAACCGGACCTTGAGAAACTGAAGGTTTTCATAGGACCGCCGCTTATGGAGATGTTTATGCAATATGCACAGATTGATGAGGCAACCGCAAAACAGGCGGTGGAAATTTACAGAGAACGCTATTCTGTGACAGGAATCTTTGAAAATGCCGTATATCCGGGAATTGAGAACATGCTGGCACAGTTGGAGAAGAAAGGATATATTCTCGCAGTAGCATCCTCTAAACCGGAAGTATATGTGAGACAGATCCTGGATCATTTTGGACTTACCCGGTACTTCACAGAAATCGGCGGAAGCGAATTGAATGGTCGAAGAACAAACAAGACAGAAGTGATCGAAGATGTTCTGAAACATCTGAATATGGACAAACACAGAGATCAGGTTATTATGGTTGGAGATAAAGAACATGATGTATACGGAGCACGCAAAGCTGGCCTGGAATGTATTGCAGTTTCTTTCGGATATGGAACTGAAGAAGAGCTTAAACAGGCAAAACCTCTGAAAATCGTTGATTCTGCAGAAGGAATCGTAGATTTTTTCGCCTGAGCCCTCTGCGAAAACAAAATATTGTTTCTAAAATCTGGAGGGCAGGATATCCGGCAGGAATCCATTTTGTGATTTCGCAGATCGTTGCAGGGACTGCGTTGGCAGTATTTGCAAGAACAGCAGAAAATTCGGCAGAGACATACTATAATTACACGATTTTTCTCACAGGCTTAACAGGAATCCTGGCTATGATCCCGGCATTGTATTTTTATCGAAGAGATAAAGTTAGAAGAATTGCCAGCGGTCTGATCCCGGCGCAGAAAAAAGTACCGCTTTCTATATCGGAAACAGTTCTTTTACTTCTGGCAGGAGCCGGATTTGCACAATATGGAAACTTCCTGATGGCAATACTTCAGTCATTTATCAACAGCAGCACCTATCAGGAGAGCATGACCAGAATTACAGAAGGAAAATCACTTCTTATGATGATTATCTGGATGGGAATTATTGCACCTGCGGCGGAGGAAATGATCTTCCGCTGGTTAATCTATCTGCGTCTGCGTGACTGGCTGAAGCTGCCGGTGGCAGCAGTGATTTCCGGGCTGATATTTGGTATCTATCACGGAAATATCGTACAGGGAATTTACGCAAGTATCCTCGGAACTGCATTTGCATGGATACTGGAAATGAGTGGAAATATTTACAGCAGTATGCTGCTCCATATGGGAGCAAACATCTGGTCACTGCTTATCTCAGAATATGCACTGGATTTGTATTCCATGAAATATGGGGTACAGATTCTCATATTAATCTATCTGATTCTGTTGATCAGTGTGGTATATTGCCTTACCCATTTCGAAAAGATGTGCAGTATAAGAAAAAAGAAAAGAATGATATAAAAATAGAGACAAGATAAAGACATCTGCAATTGTGGAATGACAGTACACATGCAGGTGTCTTTGTTATTAGAAAAAAGATTATGTTAAGGCAAAAAGAAAATAATCAGTATACGGAAATTTAGATGTACTGGAAAGAGTAAAACCTAACAGTTTGATTAGGATTCGGAAATAACCTTTTACTGAATTAAACAGAGAATATCTGTTTGACAAATAAGTATTTAGCTATTAAGTACTTGACAGATACAACAGTATTCTGTATTATGAATGTATCAATACAACTAATACACTAAGTACACACATAAAATAAAACAACACATCATGAAACACGTAACAGAAAGGAGGAATTACCAGTGATTGTTTTGGATTATCAGGACAGGCGTCCAATCTATGAACAGGTTACAGATAAATTTCAGATCCTAATCCTGAACGGTGTCCTGCCGCCGGGATCGCAGATGCCGTCAGTAAGGCAGCTTGCCACAGAACTGTCCGTCAATCCCAACACGATCCAGCGTGCATATATGGAGCTGGAGAAACTGGGACTGATCTATCCTGTAAAAGGCAGAGGAAATTTCGTAGCAGACAGCTCTCAGGTACAGAAGATAAACAGAGAGAGCTACCGAAAAGAATTCACAGCACTGATACAGAAAGGCAGAAACACAGGATTCAACAGAGAGGAACTGGAGAAAATGCTTGCGGAAATCTTTGAAAAGGAGGACGAATCATGATAGAGATTAGAAACTGCAGTAAAGCTTTCGGAGAGATCCATGCCATTGACCATGTATTAATGGAAATCGGTGAACGCCAGATTTTCGGACTGGTAGGGACCAACGGTGCAGGAAAGAGCACGCTGCTTCGAATGGCTGCCGGAGTGATAAAGCCGGACGAAGGAGAAATCCTGGTGGATCAGGAACCGGTCTATGAGAATGAAAAGATAAAACAGCAGATATTTTACATTTCAGACGGTGGATATTTTCCACAGGGATATACGGCAGCAGATCTGAAAGATTTCTACAGAGAATATTATCCGGACTTTATGACTGACCGTTACAGTAAATTAATGGACCAGTTTCATCTGGATGAGAAACGCAGGATCAGTTCCTACAGCAAGGGAATGAAGAAACAGCTTCTGGTCATTATGGGAATCAGTGCAGGGACAAAATATCTGTTATGCGATGAAACGTTCGATGGACTTGATCCGGTCATGCGTCAGGCAGTAAAGAGTCTGTTTGTGTCTGAAATCATGAATCGGGATTTTACCCCGGTGATCGCATCTCATAATATGAGAGAACTGGAGGACGTGTGTGACCATGTAGGATTCCTGCACAAAGGAGGAATTCTTTTATCCAGAGAACTGGAAGACATGAAATTCCATATCCATAAGATCCAGTGTGTACTGCCGGATCAGACAAAAGAAGAAGCACTTTTGAAAGAATTGGACGTTTTAAAGAAAGAACATCAGGGATCACTTCTGATACTTACTGCAAGAGGGACCAGAGAAGAAATACTTCAGAAAGTACAGACACAGAATCCAATATTCTGCGAAGTGATTCCATTGACACTGGAGGAGATATTTATCAGCGAAACGGAGGTGGCAGGCTATGAAGTCAAAAACATTTTCTGGTAGATCATTAAGAAGCAGCTTAAAAGGCAGTACCTGGATTCTGGTGCTGTTGTTACTGGGGTTTATGGTTGCATTTCCGGTAGCAGAACTGATGCTGATCGGAAATCAGACGGATGAAATCCACAGGATGACTTTTGCCATGATCTGTTCCTATCTGATAGTTCCAGGCTTTTTGGTTACAATGCTTGCGGCCGTTGTAAATGCCCTGAATGAATTCTGGTATCTTTTTTCCAGAGATAAGATTGATTTTTATCACAGTCTTCCGGTAACAAGAAGCAGGTTCTTTTGGGAAAAAGCAATCAGAGGTCTGGTGCTGTATCTGGTTCCATATGTGATCATGGAACTGATCACAATGGCGATCGCAGTCAGCAAAGGACATGGTAGTCATCTGATCACGGCAGCGGGGAAAATGTTTCTGGAACATTTGCTTATGTATCTGCTGCTGTATTTCGGAGCAGTGTTGGCACTGGCAATTGCGGGAAATATTCTGGCAGGTATTCTGTCATTATGCTGTGTTTACCTTTACGGACCGGTACTGGGCATTCTTTTATGGGTGCTGGAAATGATGTATTTCAGAACGAATATGGGACTTAAAGAGGGAATGGCAGAAAAGATATCTGTTTTTCTTTCACCTGTATCTATTTCCGTGGCATTGCGGACTTATTCAGGACAAAAGAATTTCTGGATCATTATAGTGGGCGGGATACTGCTTCTGATTGTTCTGGCAGTATGTGCATATCTGGCATATACAAAGCGTCCAGCTGAGAAAACAGGAAAATCTTTTGTTTACGGATTTCTGGAACCAATCCTTTTGTTTATGGTCGTAATCCCTGCTGCTCTGGCAATTGGAACGATGTTTGCGCTGATCGGACCGGAAGAGAACAGGACTGGCTGGTGGATATTCGGGCTTGTGCTGGGGACAGTTGTATTTTATGGAATTTTGCAGGTTATTTTTGCAATGGATTTCCGTAAAATGGCAGCACATAAGCTGCAGCTTCTGCTTTTGGGAATATGTGTAGCTGTCAGTGCCTGGATATTACACACAGATGCCATCGGATATGATACAAGAATTCCGACAATGGCAAAAACTGAGGGAATCAGTCTGAATCTGGAGTGGATAGGAACTGAGAGTGTGAATGAACCGCAGATGGAAGTGAGTTCTGGTTCATATAAACTGGACAGACTCTTTTATTTTATGGGCGGAAATTATGGCAGATGGACAGATGCGGGAATGTCAGATAAAATCTATGAAGTGTTAAAAGAAATTGCGTCTTATCAGAACAGTAAGGAGTGCAGCGGAACAGAAATAGGAGTTCAGTTTAAAAAGAAGAGCGGTTTCGATATTACCAGACAATATATAGTGACAGCGGAGCAGCTTGGCAGACTGCTGGAAGCATGCTATGAGCAGGGAACATTAAAAGATAATAAATATGATATTCTGGAAAAGTACAGACAGAAAGTGTCTTTTATAACAGTAGATCCTTTAAATGAATTAGATGATCAGTACTCTGTAACATTGGAAAAATCTGACAGTCAGAAGCTGCTGGATCTGCTGAAACAGGATATAGCAGAAGCCTCACCGCAGGAACTTATAGGAATCCCGTGTGGACAGATGGAGCTTTACGCTACTTCCTATGCAGATATGGATGAGCATATTGCACCGGAATCCTATGCAGAAGTAGGAAGATATATTTTCCCGACATTTAAGCGGACACTTGTTTTCCTGAAAGAAAAAGGTTATGCTTTTGTTATGGAAAAAGAAAATCTGAAACAGTACGATTATTCAGTGACATATAATGCAGAAGAAATGGATGTCACAGATCCTGAACAGAAAGAAGAATTAGCCCAGAGCCTGATCCGTGAATGGGAGTGTCCGGCATGGCTGGAAACGGAGGCGGGTGTGAGTGTGAAAGTGGCTCTGAACAGTACAGAGTCTGCCGGAGAATCGCTAAACGGAATAGAGTTTGCTGTACTGAAAGCGAAAGAGCCGGAATTTATAAAGAAAATAGTAGAAACTGGCGAGGAAGAAGAATGAAGAAAGCAGTTCGTCTGGACAAGTTCCTGGCAGATGCAGGAGCAGGAACCAGAAGTGAGGTAAAAAAATTTATTCAAAAAGGAAAAGTCCAGGTCAACGGTGTGCCTGCAAAGAAATCGGAGATCAAGGTCAGTGAAGAAGATGAAGTGGTTCTGGATGGAAATAGAATTTCCCAGGCACCGGAATTTGTCTATTATCTTCTGCACAAACCGGCAGGGTATGTTAGTGCCACAGAAGATAAGCGGGACAAAACAGTGATGGAACTTGTAGCATCAGACAGAAAAGGCCTGTTTCCGGTGGGAAGACTGGACAAAGATACGGAAGGACTGCTTCTGATCACAGACGACGGAGCACTGGCGCATGAATTGCTTTCTCCAAAGAAACATGTGGACAAGACCTATTATGCGGTTACAGACGGATGTATGACCAAAGAGGATGTGCAGCGCTTCGCAGATGGTCTGGAAATCGGAGAAAAAAATCCCACAATGCCGGCAAAACTGGAGATCCTCAGTACAAGAAAAGTTGAAGAGACAGAACTGGAACAGTACCCGTCAGGATGGTCATCAGAAATTCAGCTTACGATCAAAGAGGGGAAATTCCATCAGGTCAAGCGAATGACAGAAGCAGTAGGAAAGAAAGTCGTCTATCTGAAACGAATTTCCATGGGAGTATTGACATTGCCGGATGATCTCAAAAAAGGCGAATGCCGACAGTTGACTGCAGAAGAAGAAAAGAGATTAAAAGAAAGTGTTGTCACAAAATAAGTAAAATTGTAAGAATACATGGTTGATTGTCCGCTGATATAATGGACATTATAACATGTGTCGGTAAAGTGCAGGAAACTGAGTTTGTCAGAAGCAGATCAGAACCTGGAAGAAACTGTAAAAATAATAAAAAATTTGCAAAAAACCCTCTTTACATGGAGGGTTTTTGTATGCTATACTACAGAAGTTGCGAGTCATGCGCATCTATTGCGCGTGCAAAAATATACACGTTCGGAGATTCCCGCGGATGGTGCCCTGCGGTGTGAGGCTGGGTCCCCAGGAAAAAGAACCGGGCGGAAGAAATTAACCAAAAAGGAGAACAAACATGAGCGTTATTTCAATGAAACAGCTTTTAGAAGCAGGCGTACATTTCGGACATCAGACAAGAAGATGGAACCCTAAAATGGCTCCATACATCTACACAGAGAGAAACGGTATCTACATTATCGACTTACAGCAGTCTGTAGGTATGGTTGACGATGCTTACAATGCAATCGCTGATATCGTAGCAGACGGTGGAAGCATCTTATTCGTAGGAACAAAGAAACAGGCTCAGGATGCTATCAAAACAGAAGCAGAGCGTTGCGGACAGTTCTATGTAAACGAGAGATGGTTAGGTGGTATGCTTACAAACTTCAAAACTATCCAGAGCCGTATTGCAAGACTGAAACAGATCGAAGCTATGGAAGCTGATGGAACATTTGACGTTCTTCCTAAGAAAGAAGTTATTGAGCTGAAAAAAGAACTTGCCAAATTACAGAAAAACATTGGTGGTATCAAAGAAATGAAGAGACTTCCAGATGCAATCTTCATCGTAGATCCTAAGAAAGAAAGAATCTGCGTACAGGAAGCTCATACATTAGGAATCCCGCTTATCGGTATCTGCGATACAAACTGTGATCCGGAAGAACTGGATTATGTAATTCCTGGTAACGATGATGCAATCCGTGCAGTAAAATTAATCGTTTCCAAAATGGCAGACGCTGTTATCGAAGCAAAACAGGGTACTGCAGATGTAGACGGTGAAATCGAAGCTGAATCTGAAGAGTTCGCAGCTACAGAAGAATAATTTTTTGAACCAGTACAGGAAAGCCGACAGGCTTTCCTGTCATTGAAAAAGGAAAAGCCCCTCCGGGCGATTTACGAATATTATTCAGGAGGAAAATGAAATGGCTATCACAGCAGCACAGGTAAAAGAATTAAGAGAAATGACCGGCGCCGGAATGATGGATTGTAAGAAAGCTCTTACAGCTACAGAAGGTGATATGGATAAAGCAGTAGAATTCCTTCGCGAAAAAGGTCTTGCTACAGCACAGAAGAAAGCAAGCCGTGTAGCAGCAGAAGGTCTTTGCAAAACTTTAGTTTCCGAAGACGGAAAGAAAGCAGTTGTTGTAGAAGTTAATGCTGAGACAGACTTCGTAGCTAAGAATGAAAAATTCCAGAACTACGTTGCAGACGTAGCAGCTCAGGCTATGAACACAACAGCAGCAGATATCGATGCTTTCCTTGCAGAAGCATGGGCACTTGATACAACTAAGACTGTTAAAGAAGCTCTTGCAGCTCAGATCGCAGTTATCGGCGAGAACATGAACATCAGAAGATTTGCTCAGGTTACAGAAGAGAACGGTTTCGTTGCTTCCTACACACATATGGGCGGTAAGATTGGTGTTCTTGTAGACGTTGAAACAGACGTAGTTAACGATGCTGTTAAAGAAATGGCTAAGAACGTAGCAATGCAGATTGCAGCTCTGAAACCACAGTACACAAGCGACAGCGAAGTAAGCGCAGAATACATTGAGCATGAGAAAGAAATCCTTATGGCTCAGATTCAGAACGATCCGAAAGAATCCCAGAAACCGGCTAAGGTTATCGAAGGAATGATCACAGGACGTATCAAAAAAGAGCTTAAAGAAATCTGCCTTCTTGACCAGACATACGTTAAAGCTGAAGACGGAAAACAGTCTGTAGCTAAATACGTAGAGCAGGTTGCTAAAGAAAACGGTGCTAAGATTACTGTTAAAGGTTTCGTACGTTACGAGACAGGTGATGGTATCGAAAAGAAAGAAGAGAACTTTGCAGAAGAAGTTGCAAAGCAGATGGGTAAATAATCTGTAAAGATTAATTTTCTATTTAAATTTCAGTATTTATAGGCCCTGAGAGTCTTATAAACACTACGTTTTAGAAGTGATTATAAGATTTTCAGGGCTTTTTTCTCTAATTTTTTCTAAAAAGTCTAAATTATCTTCAGGCATCACTGAAAATTGTCAAAAAATGCAATTAGTTGAGTAAAAAATGAGTAAAAGTATAGGCATGTAATCTTCAACGAAGTTTACTCAAGTTATCAGCGATTTTATTAGATTACTATAATTTTCAAACTTCAAATTATAAAACTTTGAACTATAAGAAGGAGAAAAATGGTCAAAATCAGATTGCTGGGAAAGAAAGAAGATATGCACGCGATGATAAAAAGAATTTATCAGATTGAGGACGTGCAAGTCATAGAAACGTCAGATTTTTATATGAACAAAGGTACAAGTAAATATGGAAGAATTTATACGGAAGTAGAACCCAGAAAATAAGAAAGATGATTTCAGTATAGAAAGGAAGCGGGTGATTGCAAATGAGTAATACAGCGCTAGGTGCAATGAAGAGTTTAGAGTTTGCAGGTAAAGAGCATGAAAATAGTGAATCAAAGATCAATGAATGTAAGGGATATTCCGTAGAGCAGATCTTCTGTTGTGATCATGCTAAATATTTTGGGAAGCAGTTAAAGTATCATGGAAAAAGTAATCAATGATGAAAGTATAGATGATAATGAGGAAATTATGCATCACGAAGAGGGCGTTGATTTTATTCCGGCCAATATCGAATTAGCAGGATTGGAAACTGCACTGGTTGGGGTGATGAGTCGTGAATTTGTATTGAAGTCATATCTGGATCATATGAAGGATAAATACGATTATATGTTGATTGACTGTTTATGTGGTTAACCACATAAAGTAAGAACAAAAGGTCTGAGTTTATAACCCAGACCTCATGATATCATCCTGCATATCTAACTTCCATAAATTGTCTTTCGTTATCAGAAATCGGTGGATTTTCCAGCGCTTTAATCCAGTAGATTTCTCCATCGCATTCTAACTGAATATACATCTTTTCGTTTATGAGTGCGCATTTAATGATTTTTGTTAATGATCCAGTTTTCAGTGTTGTGTTCACCGCAGTAGCGCCTGGTCTGGTATACACCGGAAGATCACTGTTTACTGTGAAATATCGGCTGCTTCCATCTGCGGAATATATTTCTTTGTAAGATCCATATCTGCTTGTCGGAACAAATCTTCCATTGACATATTCGTAGGTGAAATTAATTGCATTGATACCAAGAGAATAAGAAACGATGCTCTCTGTAATTACAATCTTATTTCCATTTAAGTTGGTAACTTCACCTATGCGATGGTCTCCGTATCCTGCCATAATCTCAGTGAAATCAAGGGCCTTTCTGAACTTTCCGTTTGTGTATTTTAATAATGCACATACAGGTCCGTCACCATTCTCGGCTGGTGCATAGAGATATAAAAACGGCTGTCCGTTTTTCAATGTATAAATATTTGCTATAACATTATAAAAACGTGTATTTTTTAATCTGTAAGCTGTTTTTCCATTAACCGATACAGTAAGTGACGAATATGCTTCATCGTCGGTTTGATTGGCTGCTCTGATTCTGATTTTATCTTTCGTTCCATCACCGGTAACATCATATGCTGTGTATGTCCGATTTGCTTTTAATTGGACCCCATTTGCCGTTGCTTTTACGGGTATGGAGAAGATAATTGCAAAACCAATTGCCAGAAACATGGTAAGCACAGAAATAAAACTAATTCTTTTTCTCATAAAACATGACCCCTTTCGTGTAGGAATTGCTATAATTTTTATATTTTTATTGTATCATTGTATATGTGCAAATTGTATTTTTTAAGTTACAAAATCCTGAGATAATTTTATGAGAACCAATCCTCTTCCCGATGCATCTAATTAGTGTAAAAGTAAAAAGTAAACACGTGTAGTAATCCGGCTGGACAAAAGGAGAAGACAAAGTTATGACAAAAGATGTATTTATTAAGGAGGTTCGGGATGCAGAAGCCATGCTGTATCATATATCAAAGTCCATTCTGAAGAATGACTCTGATTGTGGGGATGCTGTGCAGGAAACAATTCTTAAGGCATATGAGAAACTTCCCACCTTAAAGAAAGAAAAGTATTTTCGAACATGGATCACAAAGATATTGATCAATGAATGCAATGGGATTTTTCGGAAAAGAAAAAATGTTATTCCATATGAAGAATATATGGACAATATGAGGCTGACTGAGGAGGACAGATACAGTCATCTGTATATGGCGATTATGGAACTTCCGGAGGATCTGAGGATTTTGGTAACATTGTATTATTTAGAAGGATTCTCACAGAAAGAGATCAGTGAGGCTCTGGATATTCCGGAAGGAACGATTAAAAGCAGACTTTCCCGTGCAAGAGATTTTTTGAAAGCACAGTTATCCGATGAAGAAGAGAAAAGACCGATGCCTAGGAAAAACAGCAAACTATCAAAGAGAATAACAGGAAAGGGGAAAATGTCATGTTAGAGAACAAATGGAATAATATAGCACCGGAAGTACCACAGGATTTTCATGATAAATTTGAAGAGACACTGAGACATATTGAGCAGGCAGATGCAGTTGATAAAAAATACAAAAGAAAAAGATTCAGTGGCCGATTACTGATTGCAGCAGCAGTGATCTGTACAGGCATGGGAGTAACAGTGGCGGCAAAAGAGTTCTTTAAATGGAATGACCATTTGTTAAAAAGACTGGAACCCTCTGAGGAACAGCAGGAAACGATGCAGGAATCAAACTATATTCAGAATATAGATCAGTCTGTAACACAAAATGGTGTGACGGTTACCCTGACAGATTCTATTCAGGATCAGGGATTCCTGTATGCTTTTTTTGAAGTGAAAACAGAGGACAGTATTTCTATGACTGATCATACTTCTTTTGAGGAGATGACACATTTTAAGATCGATGGAAAAGAAGTATATGCAGTGGACGATAACAGATTTGGAAGCTTCAACACTGGGGTAGGACAGGATGAATTACTGAAAACAGATCAAAATTCTGCACATCTTAAATATTTTAACGCCGGGATATCTTATGACGGTGATTATGATCTGAGTAATAAAACAGTAGAAATCACATTAAAGAATCTTACGGAGGAAGGAGATTATGATACGACTGTTATTACAGATGGAACATGGGATTTTAAATGGACTCTGGGTGCAGTAAAGCCTCCGACAACTCTGGAAGTGAACCGGAAATGTGATTTTAGAGGTTATGAAATCACAGTGAAAAAAATGGAAGTAACGCCCCTTTTATGGTCATTATATCTTGATTATGATGAAGCTATGAAGGTGTATGAAGATGAGAAAAACAAGTTTGAGTACACAGGTACAGATTATGGCATGGATCTTTATGGCAGAGCTAATATTGACCAGGTGCGTTATAAAGATGGAACGGTTTTAACACTCGATCTGACCATGGGAGGCATCGCTGGCGGTGGAGAAAAACAGGATAAGGAAAATGGTGTCATGATCATCAGAAACAGTTTCCCGCAACTGGTTGATGTAGATAACCTGCAGGCGGTACATTTTGGGAACATTGACCAGTGGCTTGAAGTGCGGGAATAATAGTTTTTTCGGTGATATAGAAAAATCCTCCCATAATTAGATAATGAGAAAATACAAAAAGAACCGATACAAGGTCTTTGCAAGACTGATATCGGTCTTTTTTGGCTAAGTCTGCCAACTGTAAAATTTTGTTTATATATTAACGCATCCTGTTCATGTACAGGAAACGGATTCTAGCGTATACTGAAATTATTGATTACAAGGTCTACATGAACTGCAAATACAGATTCCGGGTTATATCCGGAAGCCATATTTTGCACTTACCGGTAAAATCTGTAATAGTTGGCATAAAAGTTCATTACATATTCGATATAAGCTTTAAATTTTTTCATTGTCTGTTCCTCCTCTTCTTTACGGGACGGGGAACATGCACTGGGGCTTTTGAAAAACCAGCTCCGTTATACCAGGGAGGAAAATATCTCCTGTGTGGGAGGCGGCATTTATCCCAACATGCTGTGTGCACACCCTCCGTTCCAGATTGATGGGAATTTTGGCTTTGCAGTTGCAGAGATGCTTATCCAGAGCAGGAAAGGGCATATCCTGTTGCTTCCGGCACTTCCGGATGAATGGAAGGATGGAAAAGTCCGGGGAATGAAGGCACAGGGTGACATCACAGTTGATTTTGAATGGAGAGAGGGCAGGATACACAGGGTTCGCCTCTGTTCTTCCCGTGAGCAGAAAGTAACGCTGGAATGCAATGGAATTTCGAAAACAGTATTTTTAAAATCTGATGGGACAGAGGACATGATTTTTGATTGATCTGTCCTGAGGGGCTGAAAATTATTGACAGCCGTATCATGTAAAAACACATGGTACGGCTGTTTTTAGTACCTGGAATATTTTATAGCACCTTGACTGATAATCATGAAAAGCATGGAAGCGTTCAAACTAATCTTTTGGGGATTTTCTGAGATTGTTAAAATAAATTGCAACTTTTTTGGGAGTTTGCACGTCTAATAAGTAGAAGCACATAAAGAAAAGCTTTTATACAATATTTCCTGATGACCGGTCTGATATAGGAGAAGGGAGACGACAATGAATGAGATTTTGATACGAAAAGCAAAGAAAGGCGATAAAGATGCTTTTTGTCGGCTTATAGATGAGAATGTACAGAGTATGTACAAGGTTGCAGCGGCATATCTGAAAAATGATGAAGATGTTGCGGATGCAATACAGGATACGATTCTTTCCTGCTATGAAAATTTGAAAAGTCTGAAACAGAACAGATATTTCAAGACATGGATGATCCGAATTCTGATCAATAAGTGCAAGGACATGATACAGAAGAAAAAGCTGGTTACTTATACGGATCAGATGCCGGAAACGCCTTTTCACGAAGAAAAATATGCAGCAATGGAATGGATCCAGGCCTTAGAGCCATTGGACAGTAAATACCGCTTGGTTGTTCTTCTATACTATATGGAAGGATTTGGTATCCGGGAAATCAGTGACATTCTGGATATGAAGGAAAGCACTGTAAAATCTCGTCTTTATCGTGGCAGAAAACAGATTGCAGAGATGTATGGATATAAGGTTAAGGAGGGACGTGCCTAATGATGACTTTAAATTATAATGAGAAAGACTTCCAGAAAAAACTTCAAAAGGACATAGAAATGCCGGAAATCGTGCATGAACATATTAATCAGGCATATCGTTTGATTGAAAATAACGCTGTTTTACAGAAAAAAGCATCAAAGGATCCATATCATTGGATGAAAAGTGGAGGCAGGATAGCAGGAGGGATGGCAGCGGTACTGGCAGTAGGATTTGTATTCTGTGCAATCAATCCGGTAATGGCAAAAAATATCCCGGTTGTAGGAGGACTCTTTGAAATTTTACAGGATAATGTGAGTTTCTTTGGTGACTTTTCAGATTATGCAACAACTTTGGAAGCTGTTGATGGAACGAAGACAGATAGCAGTGAAACAGACGGAGCCAAGACAGATCATGCCAATAATGATGCTATTTACACTAAGACAGCAGATGGGCTGACAATTACATGTTCTGAGGTATATGCAAACAGCCAGGCAATTTATGTGACTATGCAGTTTAAAAGTGATAAACCGTTCCCAGAAACAGAAACTGGGGCGGAAAGTGGAACACCAGTCATTGATCTGGATATGACAGGGGGTGTGGACTTTAATTCAGAGGCTAGCCCGGTAATTGACGGTCAAGTGGAAGGAAAATTTTTGGATGATAACACCTATGCATGTATTTTCCGTTATGATTTGGCTGAAGCCGCAAAAGATTATACGGAATATAATGAGAAATACAATGAAATGACACAGCAGGTAATGGATGAGATGGGAATAACTCAGGCGGACTTAGATGATCAGACGGATGAAGGTTATGCGCTGCTGGAAG
Source organism: Blautia sp. DFI.3.45 (assembly GCF_020593505.1). NCBI lineage: Bacteria > Bacillati > Bacillota > Clostridia > Lachnospirales > Lachnospiraceae > Blautia > Blautia sp. DFI.3.45. Next base: position 34,465 of record NZ_JAJDMI010000009.1, on the reverse strand, counting down.
AGTTTATCAATAAATTGTCTGAACGTGGTGGAGAATATCAGAAGTACATTAAAGATATTGATATTCCAGATACCTTTAACCTGCATCTGGATATTACGAAGGTAAGAGGACTGGAAGCAAACTATCAGTGGTCAGAAGAGGATGAGAAAAAATATGGAAGGGATGCCGGTTACTACAAATATGAAGGTGACTGGAGCTTCGATATCCCGGTTACGGTAGATGATTCCCAGACAGAAGTATTGGAACTCAATGATACAAACGATGCAGGTATTGGACTTAAATCGGTGATTCGTACTCCATATGAATTGACGGTAAATGAACTTTATAAGGAAGGTTCCAACAGTGATTGCTTTATGGTAGCTCTTGATGCCAATGGAAACACACTTCCGTACAATGAGTCTACTGGAAACTGTAATAACTTCGCAATTCAGGACAGAGATATTTCTACGGTAGACATTTATTTTCTGGATTATGTCCAGTATATGGATGAGCTGAAAGGCCAGCAGAATTTTGATAATCCTACGAAAGAGGATGGACAAAAATGGAAAAAACTTCTGGAGGAGAATGCGAAGTACCATAAGACATTGCATTTTGACAATGACAATGTAAAAAACTAGTTGATATAAAAGAAAGATGAATAAGATATGAGACAAAAAGAAGTGATGGGGCAATCAATAAGAACTTCAAAATCGGCAAGACCCGGAACAATTACTTATGTGCCGATAGACAAGTCTGAATTCAGATCTACTGTATCTTCAGACAAAAAGAAAAACAAAATGATGAAAATAGTTGTAATGCTTATAGTGACGATTTTGGTTATGAGCTGTTGTGTGTATGCAGGTATATCTTATTATTACTCATATCACTTCTTTTTGGGTACGACTATCAATGGAATTGACAGTTCAAATAAGACAGCTTATGAAGTTGAGCAGGAGATTGCAGGGAAAAAGGATAACTATGTTATTCAGGTAAGTGCAAGGATGCAGGAACCTCAGACTATTACAGGTAAAGACATTGATTATCAATATGTATCCAGCGGGGAAATCCTTCAGCTGCTGAAGACTCAGAAACCATGGGAATGGATCAGAGGTTTTTTTGAAACGAAAAATTATATGGTTCAAGAAGAGACTGTTTTCAGTCGGGAAAAGCTGGAGGAACAGGTAAGTTTACTAAATTGTGCCAAAAAAGAGAATCAGATAGCACCGGAAAATGCGTATGTAAGTTTTTCTAATTCAGAATTTACTATTGTGCCAGAGACAGAAGGCAGTGAATTAAATGCCAGGGAAGCTTATCAGATGATAAGCGGAGCAATTGATAATGAGGCGGCAGATGTAGATCTGGGAAGCAATCCAAAGGCTTATAAGGAAGCAGATGTGACGAGAGATAGTTCAGAACTTCAGAATATGGTAAATATGTATAATAGCCTGGCAAAAGCAAATATCACATATACATTTGGAGATGAAACGGTAACACTTGACGGGAATACCATCAAAAACTGGCTGCAGTTTGACGAGAAAGGGCAGCTGCTTCCGGATGATGGAGCCTTCAGGCAGCATGTAGTGGATTATGTGGCACAGCTTGCAGCAGATCATGATACAGTTGGCACTGAAAGACAATTTGAGACCACAAGCGGAAGGATTGTGTATGTATATGGCTCAGCCTATGGATGGAAGATTGATCAGGACAAGGAAGCAGCACAGCTCATGCAGGAAATTCAATCAGGAACCCAGACAACCAGGGAACCGGTATATTCTATGAGAGCAAATGCACATGGGATCAATGATCTCGGAGATACATATATAGAGGTAGATCTTACAGAGCAGTATATGTGGTATTATCAGAATGGAAATATTATTTTTCAATCAGAAATCGTATCCGGACTGCCAGGTGATCCGGATAGAAAAACACCCCCTGGAATATTCACACTGGATTCAAAGAGCAGTCCGTCTGTGCTGCGAGGTGAAATGACAGCAAATGGAACATATTCTTATGAACAGCCGGTAACGTACTGGATGCCATTCAATGGAGGAATTGGATTTCATGATGCAGACTGGCAGCCGTACTTTGGTGGTGACAGATATCTTACAGGTGGTTCTCATGGATGCATCAATCTTCCCCCGGAAAATGCCGGACAGCTTTACAGCCTTATTCAGTATGATGTCCCGATAATTTGTTTTTACTAATTCTATATTCAAGATGTACAGGACAGGAGCTAAGTTGTAATGCTGTTGGCTCCTGTTCTTCATTGTCCTTTGTGTTTTGCCAGACAGCTTTAATTAATATGTTTATAATCTGCCGGAGGAAATTATGCCGTGTATTAAAATTAGGTAATGTAATTGAAGAGAAGATATGATATTATATGGGCAACAAATTGAATTTTGTGTGGAGGTGATGGTTGTGAAGAAAAAAGTGACAATAGTGTTGGGCATTATTAGTATTGTTGCTATAAGTACAATGATTATGTTTTCAAGATATAACTCTTCAGAAGCCTGTCGAAAAGCAAATGCCGCGATACAGTGGGATTGTTCTGTAACCTGTGCGGAAGAGTCAACGCCTGATTCTTATGTAATTACATATTCCGATGCAAAAATTTTATCCAAAACAGGCGTGTTGACGGTTCAGAACAGAAACGATTTTAACATTATTGTGCATCTGCTCTGCGAAGGAAAACAGGAACTCGTATCTGGCAGTATTCCTGCGGGTGGCTGCTATTCTTTTCTGAACGTTACAGATAAAGAACACACGGTAGGTATTCATGCTGATGTTGGTGAAAATACGGATATAAAAGTATTTGTATATGACGGAAAAGACACCGAACCATATACACGATAAATTTTTTATAAAAATGCATGAACCAAAAAACTAAAAGTGAAATCTCTGTGAAACAGGAAAGTTTCTTGACAGTAATACCAAGAACTCCTATAATGAAACCAATCTATTGGTTTTAGACACTTAGATACGTGTATGGACATAAATATAGAAACAGGAAAGTAAAATTTGTAAAGAAGTGTGGAGATTGATATGTATAAGATTAACAGTTCATCACAAAAAATACTTGAAAAGATGCTGGGAAAGAAATATCGGGAAATTGTAGATATGGACTATGATGACGAGATTTCGTATATCCAAAAAAAGAACAACAGAAAATTGGTATTTTCTAATAAGGTGGATCACAGGAAAGTGGGACGTGGAAATCCTTTATTGTCCAGAAGACGTATTAAAACAATGGATAAAGTAAATGCAGGATTGTCGAGGATTAAATAATGTCAGAAAGTACCAATAGTACACCAGTGTTTAAGGAAGAATATCAAAAACAAATAGCTGATATTTATAAACAGTACCAACAAACGGTAAAACCTTATGTAGCTCAATTGGAGGTAATGGAAAATGAATTTCCGATAGAAATCTTAAATGAAGTCAGGGCTATTATGAGTCATATAGCAAAATGCTATGAAATTACAAATGAGGAACTAATTCAAAAGAATATAGGAAAAGCCAAGAGTCATATGAAGCGTTGTGTACTGGATTGCTATAAGTATCTGTGCCTTGCGTACAGTGATTATTATGAAAATTTTGTACATAAATATCGCTTTACAGATTTAACTGTTGTAGATAATGGAGAATTTTGGTCAGATCTTTGTGAAACCGTATCTAAAGCAAAAAAGCAGTTAATACTTGCTAAGCAAAAGGAAGGTATGGTTGAAGATGTGGAAGACGCATACAACGAATTTGAGGCGGCGTATAATCAATATCATAGAGTGTATGAGATTATCGAAAATTCATATCGTCATCTAATAAAACTTAAAAGAAAGACGTTTTGGAAGGTAGCAATTTCCGTTTTAGCTTGGATAATCCCTCTTGTTCTTTCAATTGTGTTATTCTTTCTCGGATAAGAATATGGAAAGCATTATCGCTAAAAACGGTAGTGCTTTTTATTTTATTTTTTAAGGAAAAACGAATGGAAACTTTTGAAATGCCGTTTAAATTGGGAAATGATGCAAAAGCGGCCCTTGTAGGAGAAATATGTACTTGCAGACTATGAAGACAAAACAGAGCTGCATTTAATAGCAAATTTGAGATAGAGTGTATAGAAACAAACTATACGTTCTATTTTGGGGCTTTTTTGAGAAAAATTAGATGTTATTACTGATGTGGAAGAAGAGGAATAGTAATTATACCAATTCAACAATATGCAATAACAGAAAACACTCCACTGCCGATAAAAAAGGCAGCTTTTCCCTATATCTACACGCCATAGGTATCGAAAACCTATGGCGTTTTTTATAAAAATTTTTTCTTGAAAGCAAATGGCTGTTTTTCAAGTCTAATAATTATAAGAAGAAAAGGAGGTACTTTATGGATGCTTTAATAACAGAGGCTAAAAATGGAGATAAAGAAGCATTTGTCAGATTAATCCGGATGAATAAGCAGAGCCTGTATAAGACTGCCTGGATTTATCTTCGGGATGAGCAGGACATTGCAGATGCCCTGCAAAATACAATCCTATCCTGCTATGAAAATATACAGAGACTGAGAGAATCGAAGTATTTTAAAACCTGGCTGATGCGGATCCTTATAAATGAGTGCAAGGACATTCTCCGCCAAAAGAACCATGCAGCAGAACTGGATGATTTTGCAGAAGGTGTACATTGTGAAGAACTGAATCTCTGTGAATGGAAACAATTGCTTTTATGCCTGGATGAAGAAAGTAGGAAAATCGTGGAACTCTATTATTTTGATGAGTTTTCAGTTAAGGAAATCAGTGCCCTTCTTGAAATGAACAGCAATACCGTATCAACCAAACTTTCCCGGGCAAGAGCAAAATTAAAAAAGGTGATCAGGAGGTGAGACTATATGAAAGAAATCAGAAGGATTTTAAAAGAAGAAACTGCAATACCGGAAAATATTGATAAAGCCATGGAAGATGTTCTGAGCGGAATTTTAAATTCCCCAGACGAGAAAACAACGGGGGCTTTAAGTAAAAAAACAAATGGAGAAAGAACGAAAAATTCAGGAAATAAGAAAAAAATAATTCGGATTCTTCTTCCGGTAGCTGCTATATTAGGAGTTAGTACTGGCGTACTTGCAACAAATATCGGACGACTGTATAAAGAACTTGAACAACAGGGGGTCGCTGAACAGGAGGCAGCTCAAATGGTTGTCACAGAACCTGAGTCAACTGCAGAAAATGTGGAAAATATTACTTCTTATCCAATAACTCCCGAGACGGTCGATTGGAATCAGTCCATGCTGACTGTTAAAGAAGCGTATTTTGATGGCGGCGGTTTAAGTTTTCTCGGAGAACCTTCCAATGAGGCAAAGAATTATATGATCACTTGCCGTGATCATGCAACGGTGAATGGAAAAGATGCACTGGCTTCTTTAAATAAAATAGAAGGAGAAGATCTTTATTATGGGCATATTACTTTGTATGATGACGCTTTGATTGAGAAAATATTAAAAGAAGATTCTGAAGTAGAACTTTCCATGACTATTCAGGCATATCCTGTTTATGACGGTAAGATTTATTATACCTGGAAAGACACTGAAGCTTACGAAAAGATTTTTAAAATTGGTTCTTTTACAGATTCAGAAGGAAAGGTTTCTTATGCACTTCCTGCGGAGGACGTTTACAGAGGATATACGCCTCAGACTCTTACGTTAACCCTTCCATTAAAGGATGAAGTAAAGGATATCATTGAAAAATATAGAAAAGAAGGGAAATTGCAGGCTGCTGACACCGGAGTAGAACCATCTTCGGGTGAGAGTACGCAGAACACAACAGATTTGGAAAGTTCGTCAAATACTACGAGTGTAAATGAAAAATATGATCCGGAGAAAACAATGTTGCAGGTAAAGGAAAACCATGTAACAGCTTCTCTGCCAGGGAAATCAGGAACCCTTACAATAGAAGCTGATATTACCGGAAATACTGATGACGTTTCAAAGGGAGTTCTGAAAAAATGCAATATATCAGAGAAAGACATCTGCTCCTGGTTTGGCGGGAAAGATGGATGGGAAAAATCTGTAACAGATGAAACGGTCTGGGAAAATAAAGAAAAAGGACTGCAGTTATTTATTTCGGATGGGATGATAGAGTGTGATGGATTAAGTGAAAAAGATCTGGGATTTTTAGGCGAGAATACGGAAGATGAGAAATTAAATATTATAAATCAACTGTTTTCCAAAGCTGATTTATCTGGAACTTCTGTAAGAAAACCAATTAGCGACATGACGGAAGGATATGATTATTACGACATAGAAGTTCTGTTGAATGGAATACCGGCAGGTGGACTTTCTCAGTATCATTATCAGGGAAGCACAGGATTTGGTCTCAAGCCTGAAGACTGCTATTTCAAAATACCAATCCCGCTTCAGGTGAAAGAGAAAGAAACAGTTACTATGCTTCCCATGGAAGAAATTATGAAATCGGTGGAACAATATGTAAAAGAAGGAAAAATCGGATTTTTTACGGAAGAGGACACGACGGAGAAAACAGAACCAATCACGATTCCAGTTACGAAAATCCGCCTGAAATATTATATTGATGAAACTGCAGATGGAATTGTTTACAGACCTGTATGGAGTTTTTGCTGTCCCTACCAATGGAAGGATTCACCAGAAGAACAGGAATTGTTTTATATAGACGGAGAAACCGGGGCTTTGATCCGGGACGCATTCGGATGGTAGACATGAAAAACAAATTTTATGGGGAACATGACCATGGATGATGCTATAGCTTCTAAGGCAAAGCTTTCGTCATAGGCCTTGCATCTGCTTGAAGATAGTTAAGAATAGTTAAGGTACAGTTAAATGAACAGGTAAGAATTAAATGTTATTGTATAAGTACATTCTAAGAGATAACTCTTAGAAAATAATACATGAGGAGAAAAGTAAAGGAGCATTTATGAAAATAAAATGTACGTTCCATATTGCAATAGCATTCATTCTTATTCAGCTTACGGATGAATTTAGTATAGCATTTGCATATGGGATATGTGAGAAGAATCCATATGTGAGAATTCTATATGTGACATTTGCGATTTTGAGCCTGCTGACCATGATATATTTATATACGAAGTATATTATAAGAATTCAAATGCAGGATTTGTTTTTAGGAATGCCGCTTCCGAAAAAAAAGTGGTGTATAACAGCGGTATTAATGCCGGTATTAATATGCCTTTTTTATATATTTTTTACAAAGGGAACACTTGAAAAAGGAAACCTTACATATAAAGAAATCATAGATGTAGTTACAATTTCTATTTTATCATCAGGTATTAAAGCGGCAGTAACAGAAGAAATTGTCTTTCGTGGTATGATTTTAAGATTGCTTCAGAATACTTTTGGAAAGAAATGTGCAGTGTTTGTTTCAAGTTTTTTATTCGCTGTTTATCATTTTGATGGGATTGATACTTCTGATATAAAAAAAGTAATTATGATGATTATTTCTGTTGAAATTGCAGGAATTGCATTGGCACTTGTTACAGAGCAGACAGGTTCTATATGGTCTTCGGTTATGATTCATTGTCTGTATAATATTCTATCAGGAGAAAGCCAGATTTTTCATATTGATGTGGCACAGAACTTTCCTGCAATATGGATGTATACAGTAAACAGTAAAAATATGTTGCTTACAGGAATTAATGGTTCGGTAGGGTTTACAGCTTCAATTCCAACAATGGCAGGATTTACCGGGATCATATTAATGGTGATTTATGATGAAAAAAAGAAAAAAACATATGGGAAAAAGTTGTAGTAAAATTATTCTTCTGATTTTAATTCTGGCAGCATGGATAGTTGTGACAGTAAGAGCGAAAAAAACTGAAGAGGGTATTATATTGACAGACGCTTACAAAAAACAGATAATGGAAAGTGCAGAGTGGAAGAAGATATTTTTACATACAGAAAATTATCCGGATATTCTTTTAGAGGATTTAAAAAGGAATCCGGAAATGCTGGAATTTGTCGAAGGATACAATGATGTACACAAGAAGTCTTCTGAAGGACTTACATTTGAGGAACAGAAGAAAAAAGTTCCTTTATTTATTCAATGGGATAAAAGATGGGGATATGAACCTTATGGAACAAGTGATATAGGAATTTCCGGATGTGGTCCGACGTGCATGGCAATGGTAATATACAGTTTAACCAGAAATACAGAGGCAATACCACCTGTGCTTGCGCAAAAATCCATGAACGAGGGATATTATGTGGATGGTATTGGAACATCCTGGAAATTCATGAGAGAAGCTGCTTTGGATTACGGTGTAATTGCTTCGCAATTTGATATGCTGGGAGAACAGGAAATGGCCGACAGACTTAAAGATGGAAATCTGATAATCTGTGCTATGGGTCCCGGAGATTTTACAAATTCAGGGCATTTTATTGTTATTTATGATTATTCCAGAAAGAAATTTTCTGTAAACGATCCATTCAGCTATACAAACAGTTCAAAAAAATGGGAATATACGACCCTGATTTCTCAATGTCAGCAAATATGGGTATATGCAGTTTAGAAGACGAAAGGATGAAAATGGATAATCATATTTTGGTTGTAGAAGATGATGCAGCAATTAGAGAAGGAGTGAGGATACTTCTTGAAGGTGAGGGATATATTGTTCAGGAAGCAGAGGATGGATATCAGTGTTTGAAAAAAGTATCAGATGATATTGACCTTGTTATTCTTGATATTATGATGCCGGGAATATCCGGGATAAAAACTTGTGAAGAAATTCGAAAAATCTCACATGTTCCAGTGTTGTTTCTGACAGCCAAAAGTCAGGAATCTGATAAATTACTCGGACTTATGGCAGGAGGTGATGACTATCTCGTGAAACCATTTTCGTATGCGGAACTTCTTGCCCGGGTTAAAGCGTTACTACGAAGATATCATGTATATAGTCAGACATTACAAGGTGAGAAGACAAAAGAACATTGGATTGAATATGGAAAAGTAAAAGTGAATACTCAATGTAATGAGGTATTCCGCAATGAAAAGGAAATCAGTCTCAGAGAAATGGAATACAGAATCTTATTGCTTATGATGGAAAACCCGAAAAAGGTATTCTCGGTAAAAAATCTTTATGAGAGTTTGTGGGAGGAGCCGTTCTTATATTCATCTGGAAATACTGTTATGGTGCATATCCGAAGATTACGAATGAAAATCGAAGATGATCCACAAAAGCCAAAGATGATTCAAACCGTATGGGGAAAGGGATATCGCCTTGGATAAAATTTGCGGAAATAGTTTGACAGGCAAGATAATTTGCTATCTTATGCAGGGGTTATTAGCAGGTTTATTAGTGTTAAGCGTGACATATTTCGGGGGAAAGGGGTTACTGCAACGCTTTTTCTTTCGTACAGGATATGTTTATGCTGAAGAGACAGAACGTGCAGAAGAACTTCAGGAATATGTCACACAAAATAAGTTGAGTGCATCTGATTATAAAATGTTAAAAAAATGGGGTACAGAACGAAATATTGATGACTTCACGATTTCAAGGGGAAAATGGCTGTTGTTTGATATTTCCTACAACGGAAAAATTATGTATGGCAGCAGAGAAATACCAAATCTGACATGGAGAATGTACCACAGAATTTCATTTAAGGATGGAACGGCAGATGTATATATATATGAAGGAACAGCGGATAAATATTTTAACATATTGATGGTCTTTTCTGTTGTACTTGGAGTCGCGGCGTGTATTGGAATTGTTGTATCCGGAATGTATGAGAATGTAAAATATATACAATGCCTTATGAAAGAGGTAAATATAATCAGCAGAGGAAATTTGCAGGGGAATGTAACTGTTCAGGGAACAGATGAAATTGCACAGTTAGCCAGTGGACTGGAACATATGAGACAAACATTGGTGAAAAAAGAGCAGATAGAGTATGACCTGAAGAGTGCACAGGAGAAGCTGGTGTTAGGAATGTCACATGATCTGCGTACTCCTCTGACTGGTTTGATGGCATATCTTGAGATTCTAAAAAAGCAGCAAAAAGAAGGTGCGGTTACTCAGGAATATATAAATAAAGCCTTTGATCGTGTACTTCAGATCAGAGATTTGTCGGAGCAGATGTTTGAATATTTTTTTGTAAATTCACGACACCACATAGAACTGGAACCTGCAGAAGATATTATGTGTGCTTTTGGAGATTATCTTTCTGAACTGTGTGCTTTACTGGAATATGAAGGATTTAAAGTAAATACAGATCGGTTGGAGTGGAGACAGATATCTGTATGTATAAATACAGATTTTATTGGCAGAATTATGAATAATATTATTTCTAATATTGAAAAATATGGAAAACATGAAAATGAGGTATGTATACAGCTTTGTTATGGGAATGAAGAAGTAGGGATCAGTATTCAAAATAGTATTACTAGGTTTGATTCTGAGCATCAAAAAACAGGGATTGGGTTGCAGAATATTTCTATTATGATGGAGCAGATGGATGGGCGAATGGAAGTTAACGCAGACGATTTAACTTATTGTATAGTTTTGTATTTTCCAGAGAAAAAAGAGTATCATAAAATTTCAAAAGTATAGAGAAATCTGTTGGCATAGATGCCTGTTCAGGCAGACAATCATAAACAAGGTATCCGCAGAGTAGAAAATTATTTACACGCCATAGGCATTGGAAAAAACCTATGGCGCTTTTTATGTCCATTTCTGAAGGAGTACCGGAAATAAAACTGGCACAAGTAAAAATGAAGATGGAGTTTCAGAGTGAAAGTGATGGAGCACCACTCTGAGTGAAATTTACATAACATGACCCACTTGAAAAATCACCTGTTCTTTGTAAAAAATATAAAATTTTGTGCATGTTTTGTTATGTAAATTCAGTATGAACAGAGTTATTATAATGACGTAAAATCAAAAAAAATCAGAGAAAATTGTTGAGGTACCATAGCATGAAATCTAAATACATGGCAGTAATACCGTTTTTGTTTGCTTTTGGGGTATTACTGATATCAGGATGTTCAGTTACAACACAGAAAAGTACATCTTCACAGGAAAATATGCTAGAGATAATCATTGGAAGTGACGATTTTCCACCTTTTAATTATTCCGATGAAAATGGAGAACCGGCAGGGATTGATGTTGACATTGCAAATGAAGCTCTGGGACGCCTTGGTTATAAGCCGGTATTTACAAAGATTGTATGGGATGATAAAGATAAAGATCTGGAAAATAAGGAGATAGACTGTTTATGGGGGCGCTTTTCCATGGATGGTCGGGAGAATGATTATAAGTGGGCTGGTCCATATATGGTGAGCCGGCAGGTCGTTGCAGTCAATAAAAACAGCAATATAAAGAAGCTTAGTGATCTGTCGGGAAAAGTAATCGCAGTACAGGCTTCCACGAAGCCTGAGGATATCTTTCTTGACAGGACGAATCTTTCTATTCCATTGGTAAAAGATGTGTATAGCTTAGAAAACCGAAAACTGCTTTTTACCTCTCTTGGAAAAGGTTATGTTGATGCCATAGCAGCTCATGAAACTTCCATACAACAGTATATAAAAGATTACGGGGCAAAGATAAGAATCCTGGACGAAGCTATCCTGACTACAGGAATCGGGGTAGCTTTTCCTAAAAACACGGATAGTGAACTTCCGGAAAAACTCACAGAAATCTTTAAAGAAATGAGAAAAGATGGAAGTGAAGAGAAAATTCTAAAAAAATATCTTCCCGAAACCAGTGGATATCTGGAGGTGGACAAAATTGAAAATAACTAAACTGTCCAGAGGGCAGACTCAAATCATCATTATTACTACAGGACTGATTCTGTTTCTGATAACTATAGTTTATTCTGTAAAAACTGACATAAAAGCAGTTGCCAGGCAAATGGACGAGACTCTGAAATATGTGAAAGAACAATGTTATATTTATAACAGATATAATGAAGCATCCCAAACAAAAGGTTTAATGCGTGCAATTGAAAGTGCCCAGCAGGTTAATCGTAATCTGACGTATACAAAGGATGAAGTTACGAAGGATAAGCTGAAAACATATGCAGAGGAGCAGAGACTTACCGGAATGATTATACGCAAATTTATTAAAATAAAAGATGATAAAAGAAATAAAAGGATATATAAAAAAAGAATTGACAATTGTATTCTACAGTTGTAGAATACAATTAACTTCTACAGATGTAGAAAATAAAATTCTAGGAGAATCCACGATGAAGACAAAATTTATGACACTTATGACGGTAGCAACACTTGGGATTTTTTCAGCTGCAACGGTTATGGCAGCGGGAAATAACGATTTCTATACACAGCCGCCGGCTGGATCTGAATGGGAAAAAGCAGATACGGAAGGTACCTATGCAAGCTATACGAACGGAAATGATTATGTAAATATCTATAAATACTCACTGGAGGATGTCAAAACAGGGATTGCCAAATGCAATGACACATACGATGCCTGCTATCAGACAATTTATTCAGAGGAAAACAGCCTGTATATGGCAGTGGGATATGCAAAAGATGCAGATGACATCAGTGACGTCAGAAAATTCGTAGAATATATTTCTTATCCTGGGAATCCTTCACTTACCAGACAGGAGAACGAAAACCAGACCGATGATTCTTCTGATAAGGCAACTACAGATACTGACAGTCAGAAGTCAGGAGGAGATTCAGATTCCTCCGATACAGAAGAAAATGCTTCTACAAAATCCTCGGACAGCAATGATGATTCCGATATCCTTACTACTTCACCAATGACATTAGTTGACAGTGATGGAAATACCATTGAGATTAATTACATTCTTCACAAAGATTATTCTTGTGAATATCGTGGAGATGATGGAATGAACTATACCGATAATGGGGATGAAACTTATACCGACGAAAATGGAAATACCTACTCAGCTCTGAATGATGACACTCATCATCTGGGACATACATTGGAGCAGCATGATCTTCAGGATGCAAACGGTAATACTGTGACGGTTACGGAAACTACAAATGGTGATTATTATTTCCAGGACGAAAATGGTACAGGATTTACGGACAACGGAGACGGGACATGGAGTGATGAAAATGGCAACAGTTATACAGAAATAGATTGATAGTGGTCAGTAGCTGCAGGAATGGCAAGGGTATTTGCAAATTGTGCAAAAGCCCTTGCCATTTCCGTGAACCGTGGTAAAATAGAATTATTCCTACATTTGTAGAAAATATGTAACAGGAGGTATGAAAGAGTGAAAAAAACTTACCAGAGGCTTCCGGAATCAGAGCTGGATATTATGCTCGTTCTTTGGAATAATACTCCGCCGATGACCAGACCGGAGATTGAGAAAGTGATCAATATGAAGAAAAAGCTTGCATCAACAACAATTTTGTCATTGCTGACCAGATTGGAGAACAAAAATTTCGTGGAAGTGACGAAACAGGGAAAAATGAATCTGTATACACCTCTGGTTTCGCAGTCAGATTATCAGGCACATGAAAGCCAGAGTGTTCTTGAGAAACTTTATGGGAATTCACTAAAAAAGTTTGTAACTTCACTTTATCATGGAAAGAAAATCAGCTCGGAAGAAGTCCAGGATCTCAGTGAATTTCTTAAGAACCTGGAGGACAGGGAGGAATAGCGAATTATGGAGGTTCTTGTTCTGCACATTCTGAAACTGAACATTATTGCAGCAGTAGTAATTTTACTGGTAAAAGTGCTTGCGACTCTGTTTAAAGGACGTGTATCAGCGAGATGGAAGTACTTTATCTGGCTGTTAATTACGATAAGCCTTTGTGTTCCGGTGCGCCTTCCGGCGAATCTGGCACTGGTGGATTTCAAAGTACTTAAAAGCAGTCAACAGAATACGCAAAACCCGAAGATAACGGATTACGCAGTCAGATCAGAGGGAAGTCAGAAGGTAACAGAAACCGTATCATCTGCGAGCAATGACATGAAAAATCTGACAGAAATCCCGGAACAAAAGAGAACTGTCAGGTATGAATCAGATAAATGGCTGGGAATTGTGGCTGTGATTTTTGCTGTTGTCTGGCTGAGCGTAGCGGTACTTAAACTGACAGGAGAATTGCTGGCATATTATTTTTCTATAAGGAATCTGGAACGGATGAGTCTGCAGGTAAGTGATACGGTGAGTATTCAGATGTACCGTGCAGCGTGTCAAAAGAAGCACGTACGCAGAATACCGGAGCTCAGGCAAAACGCAGGTCTTACCACGCCGCTTCTTGCAGGACTTTTACATACAAAATTGTATCTACCAGCAACCGGGTATTCAGCAGAAGAAAGAAAACTTATCTTTTACCATGAACTTACACATTATTGCCATCGGGATCTCTGGTATAAGATGCTCCTTCGAATCTGTGCATCGATATACTGGTTCAATCCCTTTCTTCTTATCATGCTGAAAGAAGCGGATAAGGATATTGAGAATCTGTGTGATACAGCGGTTGTTCGCAGAGTTAATAAAAAGGAACATAAATTATATCGACAGCTGCTTCTCAGGACAGTGGCCATGGAAAATCAGATTCCATATGTGACAGCAAGTCTTAATGACAGCGAAATGGTGTTTAAAGATCGGATTCTGTATATGGTGAACATTCGGAAACTCCGCAAAGGAATTCTTCCGGGAATTCTTGTGACGCTGCTGCTTGCAGGCGGTAATCTGGTATTTAATGTCTCTGCCGGGACAGATACAGTTTCAGTAGAGACGGAGAAGTCTGGTATTGAAAAAAATGCAGATCCAGAGAAAAATAATGTACCGGATTATGCACCGTTTTCTGAAATGGTAACTATGCAGAAAGCTGCTGAAACACAGGACGAAGGAGGAGTGACAGAGAATACAGATACAGAGGATTCTGTAGACGAAGAGGAAAAAGCGGATGCGGAAACAAATGATGAACCTGCCATGGAAAACAGCGGACAGGTAAGTGAAACGACCGATGATGGAATTACCTCTGACAACAACGGGTCTGTTTCATCTTATGAAAATCTGCCAGCAGGCGTACCATATACCAGTGGATTCACTACTACTTCCGGTGTAGCATCAATTGTAGCACCGGGTGGAGGAGATGAAGAATCCAGAGTTCTTTACGATAACGGAGATGGGACCTATTCTGATGATTATGGGAGCCGATACAGTTATCAGGGAGATGGAAACTGGGCAGATGCCAATGGAAATTCATATCGTACCTGGAATGACGAAGGTTATCATTTCGGAAACCAACTGGAACAGCATGAACTTCAGGGCAGTAACGGTACTGTTAATGTAATAGAAACAACAAACGGAGATTATTATTATTGTGACGCAGATGGGGTCGGATACACAGACAATGGTGACGGTACCTGGACGGATGAGAATGGGAACATCTATACAGAATAAAAGAAAGCGTTTTTCGAAACCAAAAGGAATCGAAAAACGCTTTTTCATATATGACATATAAAAAAATGGAATCATAAACGATAGCATATTATTTGCGAATATCTACTAGTCCCTTTTTCAGTATATATTCAGAGAACTCATATGAAGCTCCGTCTCCAGTCACATTCAGATACAGATTTTTGAGGTCGCTTTCATTTACGATCCAGGCCATGTTCAGTTGTACACTTTCGCCTGGTTTTATAGAGGAAATATAGTTTCCACCGTTGCCATAATTTTCAGAGACACTATAATATACCATTTCTCCAGTCTTTGCCACACCGGTCCAACTAATGTAGTCATAGCCATCGCCGGCCTGTTCTGTTGGAATGTAAAGCTGCACTTTTCCATTTTCCTTAGTCAGGGTCAGTAAAGCACCAAGATAAAGCATATGGTCGATTTCCTCATTTGAATGATTGATATAGGTAACTGTAACATAGACCAGTTTCTGATTCACTTCCTCTGACTTCACAATTTCATCCAGGGAATCGATTCCGTCGCCCGATTTCACATAATTCAATGTGTTTGTAGATAGCTTTCCATCAGCATCAATGGCTTCCGCCCATTCTTGTGGTATTTTGTCCGGATCGAGAAGCTGAAGAGTATCAGAAATTTGAACAGAATCTACCTTTGCAGAAATCGTTTTTTCCAGATATTCACCATTTGTGTTTTCACCAATCACATCCAGATCAAAGGTGTCACCAATTTGGTAAATGGGCAGTTTTTTCTCATTTACAGAAGTACTTATTTCATCATTATCAGCTTCTGTCTTTTCAGATATCATCTCTCCGCTCCATGTAGGCAATCCGGCGGTCTTTACCATAGTCGTGTTTCCCTCAATCGCCAGATTCTCTGCAACTTTTATGGCTTCATCCTTTGGCACATCATCTCCGATGTAGATCATAAGCACACGATATAAATCCGGGCAGACAAGATAAATTCTCTGGTTAAGAGCCCCGCTTTCGGTAATGCTATTATATTTGAGATATATCCCCTGGTATTTCCCAAATGTACGCTCTTCACTATCAATAACATTCTGATCCTGTACTACCTGTCCCAGATCATTTTTATCCAACAGGACAAATGAAAAACTGAACCCGCCAGTCATGCCATGCTCAGGATATTGGAGATGGTACTCGTCAATCCAGCTCATGCCCTCCGGAACATATTTAGTAGACAGATTTACCTCTGGGACCTCATCTGGAAGTACGGTCTTCTTTGCTGCATCACCAGCATCAATTTTGACTGAAACACCATAAGAACCCTGTTTTTCCAAAAACCAGTGATACAGATTTACTCCTGCATATACTGCCGTGGAAACTGCCAGCACACACGCAGCTGCCACTGCGGCAACTTTCGGAGCTGTCCATCGTTTTCTTCTTCGCAGATTCGCAACTTTATTATCCGTCAGCTGCTTTGCCACCTCATTTTGAATCATATTATGGATAAAATCCGGTGTTTCGGGAATATCGTTTTTCATATCTTCTAATCTCATATTGACACCTCCTGTAATTCCTGCCTTAATTTTCCTCTTGCCCTTGCAAGTCTCTTTTGAACGGCACCTTCCGATATTTCAAGGATCTGGGCGATTTCTTTTACACTGAAATCTTCTATGTAGTATAGAATAACGGGTAAACGCAGTTCCTCTTTTAAGGAATTTACGGCTGTATACAATTCACTGTAATTCTTTGTTTTTTCTGATTCCGGTTCCTGTCTGTCAGCCAGATTTTCCAATGGGATAAATTTACTGGATTTACGCACAAGGCTGTAACATTCGTTGATTAAGATACGGATTAACCAGGTCCGGGCATAGTTATCGTTTTTTAATGTACCGACGTTGGAAAAAGCCTTCACAATTGTTTCCTGAATAGCATCTGCACAGTCATAGTCACTAAATAAAATTGTTTTTGCAGTTGAGTATAATTGTCTTTCTGAATCCAGGATCAGAGATCCAAGTTGTTCCTTTGTCATTTAAACACCACCTCTTTTTTTGCCAGCCAGCATTTTCTTTACATCTATTAGACGTGCAGAAATCAAAAATATCCCTAATAATTTATTCTTTTTCTTATAAATGGACAAGTTCGTGGTTTTGCACAAAAAAATGTCTATTTTCGATAGTATTCCATAATGAAAGCAATAAAACAAGCATTTGCAAAGGGACATTGTTATAATTAAATTTGTTCATGGGTGTTATTTGTGATTACTTTCATGCTAATATGCTAATGTGCATTATCATATTAGCATGAAAAAAGTTAGGAAAATCTTAATAATTTCGCATGCAATCCATTGTGAATTTAGATGCTGTATTTGTTATACTTAATCGAGTACAAGTAAAAAGGAGAGTTGAAAATATGTCTGAAAAGATACTGATTATAGATGACGAGCAAGATATAGCGGATCTGTTGGAGGTCTACTTGAAAAACGAAAATTACATCGTTTATAAATTTTACTGCGCAACGGATGCCATGTCGTGTATTGAAAGCGGCGACATTGATCTTGCCATTCTGGATATTATGCTCCCGGATATGAACGGTTTTTCACTTTGCCAGCTTATCCGAAAGAAATACATTTATCCAATTATCATGCTAACGGCTAAAATTGAGGAAACGGATAAAATAACGGGGCTGACATTGGGAGCGGACGATTATGTGACAAAACCTTTTCGCCCACTTGAAGTAGTTGCCAGAGTGAAAGCACAGTTAAGACGTTACAAGAAATATTCGTCCGGTATCATCACAGAGAAAGTTCCATCGGAATTTTCCTATAACAAATTGTGCCTGAATGTGCAGACCCATGAATGTCTGTTAGACGGTGAGCCGGTTTCTCTGACACCGACAGAATTTTCTATCCTCCAGGTTCTTTTGGAAAGTGCTGGGAATGTTGTAAGCATTGAGGAACTGTTTCATGCAGTTTGGAAAGATGAATACTACTCTAAAAACAGCAGCACAATTACTGTGCATATCCGGCATCTGCGTGAGAAACTGAAAGATACTTCCGATACTCCGCAGTATATTAAAACGATTTGGGGTGTTGGTTACAAAATTTAAGCGAAAGGAGTATGCTATGAAGAGAAAATCAAATTGCTTCGTAACCATTTTATTCTTAATTTATCTGGCACTTCTGGTTTGGATCATACTGTTCAAACTACAGTTTTCAATCAGTGATCTGGATAAAGTAAGAAGTATAAACCTTATTCCTTTTCACTATGACAAAGAAGTTGGCGCAGCATTTCACTTAACAGAGGTACTCGAAAATTTCTTGATTTTTGTTCCTATGGGCATTTATCTTCAAATGCTTCTGCCAAGAACAAAATTATATGTGAAGTTTATGCTGATTGCCGGAACAAGTTTTTTATTTGAAACTATGCAGTATATCTTAGCAGTCGGACGTTCTGATATTACTGATGTACTCACAAATACGGCAGGTGGTCTTTTGGGGCTTGCTGTATATTCGATGGCAGCTCGGTTAATCGGAAATAGAATAAAAGCAAACAGACTGTTTTCCATTCTGGCAGGCATAGTAAGTGTTGTCGTGATTGGCCTGCTTGGCCTTCTTCTGTTTGCTAATCGGTAGGAGGTGTATTCTCATGTCGAAGAAAGAAATGACAACAGAAAAGCGCCTTAAAGTGCGCTTATACCTATCATTGCTGGTTTATACCGTTGTTGGATATGGTTTGACCCTTATCTTGGACTACATCTTTTCAAAATTTGACAACGGTATTTTTGCATGGCTCTACTGGCGACTCGATCTGTTTTTTATTTTGTATCTGATGATCGGCTTTGTATGTATTTTCAATTACTATTGGAAAAAGCCGTGGGGCTATCTGGATGAAGTAATTGATGCGACCCAAACGGTCTATGAGCAGAACAATCATACCGTATCATTGCCTGACCCACTGAAAGAATTGGAGGCACAACTTAATCAAATCAAAATGTCTGTTCTGTTGAGCAAACGGGCTGCAAAGCAGGCAGAAGAGAAGAAAAATGAAATTATTATGTATCTGGCACATGATATACGCACTCCTCTCACAACGGTAATCGGCTATTTGAGCCTGCTCCATGAAGCCCCTGACATGCCTGAACAGCAAAAGGAAAAGTATGTAAAAGTTGCGTTGAATAAGGCAGAACGCCTTGAAAAGCTCATCAATGAACTTTTTGAAATTACCAAGTACAATGCACATACGGTTATTATCAAAAAAGAACCTGTGGATTTACATTGTCTGATTGCGCAGGTAATAGATGAAATATATCCGACACTCTCCGCAAATGGCAATACAGCGATATTTACTGCGGAGGATAACTTATCCGTGAACGCTGACCCTGAAAAACTGGCGAGAGTTTTCAGTAACCTTTTACGAAATGCAGCGTCATATAGCTACCCGCAGACAGAGATCACTATATCCGCTAAACGGTTAGAACATGATATTCAGATCACTTTTGAAAATCGTGGGGAAACAATCCCGGAGGAACAGCTTAACAGTATATTTGAAAAATTCAATCGCTTGGATGATGCCCGGCTTTCTAATACAGGTGGTGCGGGGCTTGGTCTTTCTATTGCGGAAGAAATTATACATTTACACGGTGGAACGATTACTGCATCCAGTCAAAACGAAACCATAGACTTTGTGATTACATTACCCCTTTCCGCTTAGGAAAATAAGACTGTGATCTTAGGAATTACTTAGGAATTTAAGCGTGTGATTTTTGAGATTGAAAAGCCTTTGTTCGGTACAATGATTATCGAACAAGGGCTTTTTATTGTTCAGCCGAAGCAAAAGAAAGGAGTGTAAGCATGGAACTGAAAATAGAGCATTTAAGCAAGCAGTTCAAAAACAAAACAGCAGTAAATGATGTCAATCTGACATTGACTCCCGGCGTTTGGGGACTTTTGGGGGCGAATGGCGCAGGGAAAACCACGCTCATGCGCATGATTGCTGATATTATGAAACCAACCAGCGGAGCAGTTTACTATGACGGAAAAAACATTCGAGAGTTGGGTGAAGTTTACCGAAGCAAGTTTGGCTTTCTGCCGCAGGACTTTGGGTATCACCGGGATTTTACGGTCAAAGATTATTTGGAGTATGTGGCTGCGCTGAAAGATATTCCTACAAGGGCAACCACCCAAAAGATCAATCATTTGTTGGACATTTTTTCGCTCTCCGATGTGAAAAAGAAAAAAATCTCCAATCTGTCAGGCGGCATGAAGCGTCGTGTTGGTATTGCGCAGGCTATGTTAAACGACCCAGAGATACTTGTCATGGACGAACCGACAGCAGGACTTGATCCCGGAGAGCGCGTGCGTCTGCGGAATTTCATTTCCGAGTTTTCGCATGATCGAATCGTGTTGATTTCCACCCATATCGTATCTGACATAGAATATATTTCTACGCGCAACGCAATTATGAAAGCCGGAGAAATTGTTGATGTCGGAACTACCGCAGAACTTGTCAAGCAGATTGAAGGCAAGGTTTGGAATTGCATAATTCCGGCCTCAAAGCTGCCGGAATGTGAAATGCGGCTGCGCATTATCAATCAGCGAGGCGAAGATCACAATCAGGTTTCTATTCGTTATCTGTCCGAACATTCGGAAATTGATGGGTCTGTTACAACGGAGCCACGATTGGAAGATCTGTATCTGTGGTTGTTCCCGCAGACAGACTTGGAAAAGGAGGACAGATAATATGCGGCTCTTTAGACTTGAACTAAAACGTATTTTGAAGTCACGGCGCACCCTGATTTTACTTGCAATCGCACTTTTGCTTTCCGTAGCCATGGCATACCTGCCTATTTCATATGAGGGTATTAACCGTCCAAACGATGTAGGACGGATTTTGCGGACATTCAAAATAAAAAAGAATGTGGAGGTAACAGACAATGGCAAAATCATTATTTGAGGAACTGGGCGGCAAATACGAAAGGCAAGGGGATTATTTGATACCGTGCTTAACTGTACCCGCCGAAGAAGAACAGGCAATAGGCATCTGGGGGCAACGGCATTTAGATTATCTAAAACAGTACCGTAAAGTTACATACACCAATCTTCTTACAAGCGGCAGGCTAAACGCCTACCTTGCCGACATCAACAGACAGGCACAGGAACGCTTTGAAAGGCTCATAGAGGGTATGAAACAGGCACAGGGCATAACGGAACAGCTAAAGGCAGAAAACGCCTTAGAATGGACAGGATGCCTCAATAACATAAGGGCTTGTGCGAGGGAGATTGTGGAAAAGGAAATTATTTTTGCATAAACAGATGATTAGTGGCAGGGGGAAATCCTGCCGCTTTTTCTGCTTTAGTTTGTCAGCTTGACAAATAAAGGGTTAAGGAATATAATTAGATTCAGTATTATACAAGGAGTTAATAAATATGCGGCAAGGTATTCTTAAATAAACTGTCAATTTGATAGTGGGAACAAAAAGTAGCAGTCCCGTTTCACTTTTAATATGGGGCTTAGTTTTTTGTACCCAGTTTAAGAATACTTTTATCATGTAATTTTATATGCCCGAAAACATATAAGTGTTTTGGGGCTATTGGAGTTATTTACCCAGTGATAGGAGTATTTATCACTGGGTATTTTTATGCCCTTTTTTGGGTGTTGATAGGAGGAAAATCACATGAAAATAATTAACTTAGGCATTCTGGCTCACGTTGACGCAGGAAAGACAACATTAACGGAAAGTTTATTGTATACCAGTGGTGCAATTGCAGAACTAGGGAGCGTAGATGAAGGCACAACAAGGACAGATACAATGAATTTGGAGCGTCAAAGGGGAATCACTATCCAGACAGCAGTGACATCTTTTCAGTGGGAGGATGTAAAAGTCAACATTATAGATACGCCAGGCCATATGGATTTTTTGGCGGAAGTATACCGTTCTTTATCCGTATTAGACGGAGCAGTATTATTAGTTTCTGCAAAGGATGGCATACAGGCACAGACCCGTATACTGTTTCATGCACTACAGATAATGAAGATTCCGACAATTTTTTTCATCAATAAAATTGACCAAGAGGGGATTGATTTGCCAATGGTATATCGGGAAATGAAAGCAAAGCTTTCTTCGGAAATTATAGTGAAGCAAAAGGTTGGGCAGCATCCCCATATAAATGTAACGGACAATGACGATATGGAACAGTGGGATGCGGTAATTATGGGAAACGATGAACTATTAGAGAAATATATGTCAGGGAAACCGTTTAAAATGTCAGAACTGGAACAGGAAGAAAACAGGAGATTCCAAAACGGAACGTTATTTCCCGTTTATCACGGAAGCGCTAAAAACAATCTGGGGATTCGGCAGCTTATAGAAGTAATTGCCAGTAAATTTTATTCATCAACGCCTGAAGGTCAATCTGAACTATGCGGGCAGGTTTTTAAGATTGAATATTCAGAGAAAAGGCGGCGTTTTGTTTATGTGCGTATATATAGCGGAACATTGCATTTGAGGGATGTTATTAGAATATCTGAAAAAGAGAAAATAAAAATCACAGAGATGTGTGTTCCGACAAACGGTGAATTATATTCATCCGATACAGCCTGCTCTGGTGATATTGTAATTTTACCAAATGATGTTTTGCAGCTAAACAGTATTTTGGGGAACGAAATACTGTTGCCGCAGAGAAAATTTATTGAAAATCCTCTCCCTATGCTCCAAACAACGATTGCAGTAAAGAAATCTGAACAGCGGGAAATATTGCTTGGGGCACTTACAGAAATTTCAGATGGCGACCCTCTTTTAAAATATTATGTGGATACTACAACGCATGAGATTATACTTTCTTTTTTGGGGAATGTGCAGATGGAAGTCATTTGTGCCATCCTTGAGGAAAAATATCATGTGGAGGCAGAAATAAAAGAGCCTACTGTTATATATATGGAAAGACCGCTTAGAAAAGCAGAATATACCATCCACATAGAAGTCCCGCCAAATCCTTTCTGGGCTTCTGTCGGGTTGTCCATAGAGCCGCTCCCTATTGGAAGCGGAGTGCAGTATGAAAGCAGAGTTTCACTTGGATATTTAAATCAATCGTTCCAAAATGCGGTTATGGAGGGGGTTCTTTATGGCTGCGAGCAGGGGCTGTATGGATGGAAAGTGACAGACTGTAAAATCTGTTTTGAATATGGATTGTATTATAGTCCTGTAAGTACCCCCGCAGACTTTCGGCTGCTTTCCCCTATCGTATTGGAGCAGGCTTTAAAAAAAGCAGGGACAGAACTATTAGAGCCATATCTCCACTTTGAAATTTATGCACCGCAGGAATATCTCTCACGGGCGTATCATGATGCTCCAAGGTATTGTGCAGATATTGTAAGTACTCAGATAAAGAATGACGAGGTCATTCTGAAAGGAGAAATCCCTGCTAGATGTATTCAAGAATACAGGAACGATTTAACTTATTTCACAAATGGGCAGGGAGTCTGCTTGACAGAGTTAAAAGGATACCAGCCAGCTATTGGTAAATTTATTTGCCAACCCCGCCGCCCGAATAGCCGTATAGATAAGGTTCGGCATATGTTCCACAAGTTAGCTTAACAGCTTGCAAAAGTCATATAAAATGAGATTTGAAAGGATTAGAGACTAATTATGATGAAATGCGAATGGATATTGTGTCCTGTTTGTGGGAGCAAAACCCGTAATAAAATTAGGAAGGACACTGTTTTGGAGAATTATCCCCTTTATTGTCCAAAATGCAGACAAGAAAGATTGATTAAAGTTGACAACTTGAAGATAACTGTCATCAAAGAGCCAGACGCTTAAGACGCAGAGCCGATGAAATTGTGGAACAATTCACGAATCATCGGCTCTTTTTGTTTCGTATTTGAAAGAACAAACTCACCAAATAAAAAAAACGATATTCGGGTGGGTTATTTTGTTATACCCTAAATTACCCTCTGAATTTGTTTTTAAATTTGGAGGGATTTTTTTATGTCCTTTTTTCGGGCAGTTATCTATCTGCTCATACGAAGCAAAATTTATCAATACATAGCATATCAGAGAACGGCAGGAAACCAGTTAAAAAAATTTCTGCCAGTGCAACGGTACTTCTCACCTTGAAAGTAGAAGTACAATCTCCATACAATAGAATTACTATTTCCTATAACCGTAAAGGTCACAGAGCCTTTGCGGTTTTTCTTTTGTCGATTTTTGTTGGAAAGTGCCGTAGGGCTGTTTCTGATATGCGGTGTCGTTCTCCGCCTCTCCATCTGGATTTTTTACATTTCAAAAATTCAGATGGGAGGTATTTATGGTGAAATATGCACCAAGAAAGGTATATATCAGAGAAAGTGGCGGCTATGTGGAATTATCCTACACGGAGTTCTGCCGTTGCAGGGAATCCGACCAGACCTATATGGACAAGCTGTTTATCCCCATTCAAGGCTGTCTGCTTGAAGTCGTGAGGGAGCAATACACAGACTTCTACCGTGACAAGGAACGGTGGCGTTATCTGCAAAAATTAGATACAAAGAATAGACTGCTATCTCTCGACGGATTTACGGACAGCGAGGGGAATCCTCTGGACTTTATCACTGATGAAGCGGTGGACATTGCAGAAACCGTTGTCAATGCGGTCATGGTGGACAGGCTGAAAGCCGCCCTGCCTTTGCTGTCGGATAGTGAACAGGAGCTGATACAGGCAATCTTTTTTGACGGACTTTCCGAGCGTGAAGTCGGGGCGAGGTTGGGCATAACCCAGAGCGTTGTAAACAAACGCAAAGCCAGAATCCTAATAAAACTAAGAAAGATAATAGAAAATTAAAATTTAAGGCGTTCAGCCCCCTTGTTTTTTCCTTTGGGAAGATGAGGGGGCTTTTCTCTGCCCTCTCAATCAATTCTGATTGGAGGAAGTAAGAATGGCATACAACCACGGACGGGAGGACAGGAAATGGCGTATCTGGAAAGAAGCGGAGGAAAAGCTGCTGCGTGAGTGCGGCGTTGATGAAGCGACCATTGAGCAGATACGCATGGCGGACAGGGCAGACTTCAATTCCAACAGGCGGTTTTACCGATGGACGAATGACGTTGCGGAATATCTTGAGGACATGGCAGGCAGGGAGCGGCAGGCGGAAGTGGGTACGGTTGCGGAGTTACTGGAAGAGATTGAGAGCGAAAATCTCTATCAAGTATTAGTCACGGTGGACGGGCGTACCTTGAAAATCGTCCTGCTGAAAATGCAGGGGTATTCCACAAAGGAGATTGCCCCGCTTGTGCATTTGACGACTGGTGCCATCTATGCGAGGTTAGACCATCTGCGGAAGAAGCTGCGGAAAATTTTATAGCTTCTAAAACAGCCTGCCATCCTGCGGGCTACTGGGTGAGGGATGGAAATCCCCTCACTCATTTTTTGCAGGAGGACAACAGGATGGCATACAGGGTTAAGGCATACACGCTTCGGGAGGAATCCACGGAAAGCGGCACAAGGTATTTTATCAGCTTTAAGGACGGGCAGGGCAAATCCCACGAGTTGGAAGTGTCGGAACAGTTCTTTATGGAGTTTCGGCAGATGGAGCGCAGGAACAGGAATCTTTTCTAATGGGACGAGCGGCACAGGGAGTTTAACGAGGTATGGGACGAAACCCTTTACAGACGGGCGTTGCGTGTGCCTAAGAGCCTTGATGAACGCATGGTTGAGGAAGAACGGAATGAAACGCTCTATAAGGCGGTTGGGAGCCTTCCAGAGATACAAAGGCGGCGTTTCCTGCTCTACTACGAGTATGAGTTCAATTTTTACCAAATCGCCGCTATGGAGCATTGCACCGCTTCGGCAATACAGAAATCTGTTGCGATTGCAAAGGAGAAAGTAAAGGCGGAAATTGAAGAAATATCTCCAACCGTGACCGACACCGCCCGAAAAAGAAATCTGTTTTTTATTTGTGTGGGATTGGCGGCATTACATACTCTCACTTTTTTCCGTGGGAGTAAATCTATTTTTAAGGAGGTCAACGCCTATGTGCAACGAAAACAAAGACACCGCCCGAAAGGAGGAAAGCCATGCAGAAGTTACAGACAGTCAACGCCGAAACGCTCCTTTATGAACCGCTTGAGAAACCATCCTTTGTGGTGGACAGCCTTATCCCGACAGGCTTATCGCTGTTCTGCGGCTCACAGAAGATAGGCAAAAGCTGGCTCATGCTGAAGCTATGCTTATGCGTGTCGCAGGGAATCCCTTTATGGGATATGCCGACAATGGAGGGCGATGTGCTTTACCTCTGCCTTGAGGACACGTTCTGCCGCATACAGGACAGGTTATTTCGTTTGACGGACGAAGCAAGCGGGCGGCTCCACTTTGCCGTGGCAAGCTGCAAGCTGTCAGACGGTCTTATCGTGCAGCTTGAAGATTATCTGAAAGATTACCCAGACAGCAGGCTCATTGTCATTGATACCTTGCAGAAAGTCCGTACAGCTTCAAAAGACAATGCCTATGCAAGCGACTATGGGGACATCTCCCTCATCAAAGACTTTGCCGACAGGCACTCTCTGGCGGTCATTGTCGTACACCACATCCGAAAGCAGAATGACAGCGACGTGTTCAACAAGGTGTCTGGGACGACAGGATTAACGGGGAGTGCGGACGCTACCTTTGTTCTGGAAAAGGAGAAACGTGCGTCTGACACCGCCAAGCTGTATGTGACGGGCAGGGACACGCCTTATCAGGAATACACGCTGCGTTTCCGTGATTGCCGTTGGGAGCTTGTGGAGCGGAAAACGCAGGAGCAGCTTGCGAAAGAAACGATACCAGATGTCCTTTTTCGGTTGGTGGATTTTATGAGGGATAAGGAAGAATGGATAGGCACGGCAACGGAACTGTTAGCCGCTATGGGGGAAACGGAAACCATACCCACGGTGATTACGAAATGGCTGAATGAATACCGCACCACATTTTTAAGCGAGAACCGTATCTGCTACCAGTACAGCCGCAGGAAAGACGGCAGGCGGATTGCCCTTGCAAGGAGGGCGGGTGACAGCGGTGATGGTGGTGACAGCGATATTAGGATACCCCCCTGTTACTGTCATTGACGCTTAAAGCCATGTAAAGCTGGCGGCTCTGCCCTGCGGGTGACAGCAGTGACGGTGGTGACAGTGATTTTAGGATACCCTGCCGCTGTCATCCCTACGGGAGAACACCCCGTAAACGCAAAATGCAGGCGTGAGATTTACTCGCCCTTTTCGGTCGTGTAAAACCACCCCTGCGGTCAGAAAAATCATTCCGATTTTTCCGACTGCGTTTACAGGGTGTAACACACTACACTTTGCCCTGCAAAGTCGTGTGCCAGACGTTCCCTCTGGACTCCCTTAAGGCAGGGCTGTGCCCTGCTATCCTACGCCTTACGGCTTCGGATAAAAGAATGGCGGCATGACGGTGACGGCTCTTGCGAGGGGGGTATCCCAAAAACACCGTCATCATCGACATGACCGTCATGCAGGGGGTGAGGGTGACAGTTGCGGCAGTCGGCAGGGGGTATCCCAAAACTGCTGTCACCACCGTCACCGCTGTCACCCCAAAGGACGGTCACCCGCCGAAAGAAAGGAGGAATCCGCCTATACCTTATGCAATCCTGCGTTTCCAGAAACGAAAAGCGGGCGGCGTTGCGGCTTGTGAACGCCACAACGAGCGGAAGAAAGAAGCCTACAAAAGCAACCCAGATATAGATATGGAACGCTCTAAAAACAATTACCATCTCATAGCACCACCAAAGTACACCTACAAGAAAGAGATTAACCGCATGGTAGCCGAAGCGGGGTGCAGGACAAGGAAAGACAGCGTGATGATGGTGGAAACGCTCATCACAGCTTCACCAGAATTTATGAACCAGTTACCGCCCGAAGAACAAAAAGCGTATTTCCAGACGGCTCTTGACTTCATTTCGGAGCGTGTTGGAAAGCAGAATATCCTCTCCGCTGTCGTCCATATGGACGAGAGAACGCCCCATATGCACCTCTGCTTTGTGCCGATTACGCCAGACAATAAGCTGTCAGCGAAAGCTATCTTAGGCAACCAGAAATCATTATCCGAGTGGCAGACCGCCTACCATGAGCGGATGTCCTCACGGTGGAATCAGCTTGAACGGGGGCAGTCCTCAATGGAAACCAAGCGGAAACACGTCCCCACATGGCTCTATAAATTAGGCGGCAGGCTTGATAAACAGTATGAAGAAATCGTGTCTGCCCTATCCGACATCAACGCCTTTAACGCAGGGAAGAAAAGGGATAAAGCGTTAGATTTACTCTCTGCATGGCTGCCAGACGTGGAGAAATTCTCTAAGGAAATCGGGAAACAGCAGGCGTATATCGACAGTTTGAAAGAGAGAATTGGGCAGGAATCAGACTATGCGGGGCGTATGCGTGATGAAAAGTACGAGCAGGAACTAAAGGTGCAGAAAGCGAATCAGAAGATATTTGAATTGCAGAGAACCAACGAGCAGATGGGGCGGCTGCTGTCAAAAATACTGCCCGAAGTGTTGGAAGAATTGCAGAAAAATCATAGAAGCAGAGCGAAAGAAAGGTAGATATGTGAATGAAGAAACAGGATTTTAAGGTGTTAAAGACCAAAGACTTGTACCCGTTCCCCGACAATCCGTTTCATGTGGCAGAAGATGAAACACTGTCAGAGTTAGCGGAAAGCATCAAGGAATTTGGCATTGTCACGCCGATAATCACACGCCCGAAAGAGGACGGGGACGGTTATGAAGTGATTGCAGGACAGCGGCGTGTCCGTGCTTCTGAACTTGCAGGGATAAATACCGTGCCTGCGTTTGTCCTGCCCTTAGACCGTGACCGAGCCATCATCACCCTTGTAGACAGCAATTTGCAGCGTGAGAATATCCTGCCATCGGAGCGGGCGTTTGCTTACAAGATGAAATCCGAAGCCATGAAGCGGCAGGGTTTCCGCACAGACTTAACCTCGTCACAAGTTGTGACGAAGTTGCGGACGGACGACAAGGTGGCACAGGGCTTCGGCGTGGGCAGGATGACCGTGCAGCGTTTTATCCGCCTGACGGAACTGATACCGCCGATTTTGCAGATGGTGGACGAGGGGAAAATCGCCCTCACGCCTGCGGTGGAACTGTCCTTCTTGAAGAAAGACGAGCAGGAAAACCTCTTTGCCACGATGGAGAGCGAAGAAGCAACGCCCTCACTCTCACAGGCACAGCGGATGAAACAGTTAAGCCAGAGCGGGCGGCTTGACATGGATACGATATTTGCGATTATGACGGAGGAAAAGGGCAACCAGAAAGAAACCTTGAAAATCAACACAAGCAAGCTGAAAAAATACTTTCCGAAGAACACAACGCCGAAGCAGATGGAGGAAACCATCATCAAACTTTTGGAGCGTGAGTTGCAGAGGAAACGCAACCGTGACAGCCGCTAATCTTCTTTTTTCGGGAAGTAAATACAGAGAGTTGAGGTATGGAGAATGAGAGAAATCCAGTATGAAATCGTAAAGGAAATCGCAGTATTGTCTACGGGCGACAGTGGCTACACAAAGGAAATCAATCTCATTTCATGGAATGGGAAAGAGCCGAAGTATGACATCCGCAGCTTTTCCCCGAACCGTGAAAAGTGCGGCAAGGGAATCACGCTGAACGCTGATGAAGCGGCGGCACTCCTTAAAGCATTACAGAAAGAATTAAACAGCGAGGATTAATGGTATCTGATTGGCAGGGCGGGGACATTTCCAAACTCTTCCCTGCCCTGTCTGGAAAGGAAGATTTAAGTATGGGCGAGGATAAGAAAGCAGATAAAAAGAGAAAGCGTATCGTGCCAAAAGCACCAGTGCAGATGATAATCAGCCGTGAATATGTCGGCACACAGACCGTTACAGAAGCGTTTGTCCCGATTATCTCCGAGGATATTCGGAAGAAGATTGCCGAGGGCGACACCTTCGACAATGAGGGGCTGTCCGCTTAGAATGTACGCAATGGGACATGAAAACAGATAGGACAGATACGGAGGTTTTACAGTATGGCAGGAATCAAAGAAGAAAAGAAAATCTATTTAGTCGGCATTTATTGCCGCTTATCTAAAGACGATGGTACGGATAACGAGAGTGCGAGCATTGCGACACAGAAATCCATCCTCACGGATTATGTGAAAAAGCAGGGATGGCACATAGCAAAAACGTATGTGGACGATGGTTATTCTGGTACAAATTTCCAAAGACCAAGTTTCCAGAATATGATAAAAGACATTGAAAGCGGTCTGATAAACTGCGTGATTACGAAAGATTTATCCCGTCTGGGGAGAAACTATCTTGATTGTGGGTTATATCTGGAAGTTTTCTTCCCAGAGCATAACGTGAGGTATATAGCGGTCAATGACGGCGTAGATACCTTGAATAAATCTGCTATGGACATCACGCCTTTCCGCAACATTTTAAACGAAATGTATGCCGCTGACATATCTGTTAAGATAAAATCGGCATATCGGGCGAGGTTTCAACAGGGGAAATTCATGGGAACTACCGCCCCTTATGGCTATATCAAAGACCCTGCCGACCACAACCATCTGCTGATAGATGATAAAGTGGCACATGTTGTAAAAGAGATATTCGACCTTGCATTAAAAGGGAATGGAGTTGCCAAAATTTGCAGACATCTTAATAAACAGCATATCCTACGCCCTGCCGCTTATGCGGCGGAGCGTGGCGAAACAGGCTTTGAACGTCATTTTGAGGGGAACGAGGACAAACGCTATATTTGGAGTGGGAACAGCGTGAGGAGCATTTTAAGAAGCCCGATATATGCGGGAAATCTTGTAGGCTACAAACGGATTGCCGCCAATATGAAAAGCAAGAAACGCCCCTCTAAGCTGCCCGAAGAATGGGAAGTGATACCCAATACCCATGAGGGAATAGTCACGCAGGAGGAATTTGATATTGTCCAACAGCTTATTACAAGTCGTAGGCTTCCACAGAACAAGGGAGGATTTGTAAATATTTTTGCAGGCGTTATCAAGTGTGTGGACTGCGGATGTGCTCTGCGGGCAATGAACGTACACAGGAGGAAACGCCCAGAGATTATCGACTGTGTACAGTATTCATGTAATAATTATGCAAGAAACGGAAGAAGCGAGTGTAGTGCCCACAATATAGAAGCAAGGGATTTATTCAATGCCGTTCTTGCCGACATCAACTGTTTTGCGGATATGGCAGTGAATGATGAAAAGGCGGTCAGGGCCATAGAAAAGCGGCTCACGGAAACAGACCAGAGCAGGGCGAAAGCATTAGAGAAAGAACGTAAGAAGCTGAACAAACGCCTTGCGGAACTGGACAGGCTGTTTTCCTCTCTCTACGAGGATAAGGTCATGGAGCGTATTACCGAGCGGAATTTTGAGATGATGTCGGGGAAATACCAGAAAGAGCAGCTTGAAATTGAAGCAAGGCTGAAAGAGGTGACGGAAACTCTTAATGAAAGCTACGAGAAATCACGGGGAATCCGTGACTTCCTCGCCCTTATCCGAAATTATCAAGGCTTAAAAGAACTGGATGCAACAGTTATAAACGCACTCATAGACAAGATACTTGTTTCGGAGCGTGAGAAGATGGCAGACGGAACAGTGAAGCAGGAAATCAAGATTTACTATAAATTCATCGGCTTTGTCGATGAATTACATATCATACCTACAAAACGGTGGGCAGCAATGCCCGCTAAAAATTGTACGGTGTGCGGCGTTGAATATGTCCCGGGCTCTGGTGCATCAAGGTATTGTCCTGCTTGTGCCAAGAAGATACGGAGGGAGAAATCAAACGAGAGCAAACGCAGGAGCAGAGAACAGAAAAGGATAGCATGTATGAACTGTCCGCAAAAAATGACCGACTGAAGATGGCACGGTTACAGAATTAGATGGCTTGGCAGCTATCAAGTACAAACAAGATTTATATAAAACATCCGCTGGTGAAGTGACCCCGGATAGGATCAAATCGGCTTTGGAAACTTATCAAAGCTGCGTTCGAGAATATGGGTCGCCCGAGGAAGATGGCTTTCCTCTGACTGTATATATTGAAAAAATCGTCCCGTTCCGTCACTTGCTGATGGGTCTGTCCGAAGCGTTTGCTGATCCATTAACAGGCATTGGTGCTGATTTAATGGATATTGACCCGAATGACATTGACGGAGCCTATTATGAAAAGTGCGCAGAACATTTACAGGATGTCATGCGGAATGAGCAAAGAGAAAACGAAACCGCACAGCAGAAAGCTCTTGAAAAATATTCAGAACTTGATACGCCATTTTATCTTCATTCTGGAATTTCTAAAGATGCATTTGATTACATTGAGTTTTATATTTTGTTCCTTGCTATTTTGTGTGTGGCAATCGCAGCACCTACTTTCGCCGGAGAATATCAAACGGGCGGTGACAGCATCCTGCGAACCACCAAATACGGGCATAAACAATTAGCAATTACCAAAATTCTGGCGGCATTTACACTTTTCGTTGTTACTTTCCTTGTCGGGATCACGGTACACATTCTGATTTTAGATGCAGCGTTCGGGACGGATTGCTTAAAAACATCGTTTCAGATGCGATACTCTATCATTAATCTGCCAAACATCAATCTGGGGCAGTTGCAGATCATTCTCGCAGCAGCGGGCTTACTTTCTGTATTAGCAACGGTTAGCTGTACGTTGTTCCTGTCTGCAAAATGTAAAGACACATTGACAGTTCTGCTGATCTCTATTGTAGTTCTTCTCATGCCGCTTTTTGCTTATGTGGCGATGGGAGCAACATGGCTCTCTACCATACTTCCATCTGCCGGAATTGGTATGCAGAACAATTTCCTTTCTCAGCTTGCAGATTTCAATTATCTGAATATCGGTGGAACGAGTTTCTGGACACCGCATGTTATTTTGATTTCGGCAGGAATTGAATTATTTGTGTTTACATTCTTGGCGATTCATTCCTATCGCAGACATCAGGTAGCATAAAAGAAGTTCAAAATAGAATGAATTGCTTATCTGCCGCACGACGGCAAAAGAAAAAAGCAGACAATTTGGAACGGCGGCTTTGATTTCAGAGCCGCCGTTTCTTTGCGTTTACACAAACCTATGATGAATTTTATGGAAATATTATAGCTAATAGCATTGTTTATGCGTTGAAAATATCTGAAAAATTGATGATAGTAGAAATATAATATTAAAATAAAAAATAATATAAAAAATTGTTTTACTATAGAGAAATATATAGTATAATAAAACTATAAGAAGTGATAAAAAAATAACAAGTTGACCTAGCCAAACATAATAAGTTTTACTGTTGTGTTTGGCTTTTTTTATTTGATAGCCAGAGTGGGAAGTGAGGTGTCTGCAATGATAATCTGTGTTATCTTTGATTTGGGAATGGCAGTGATTATGTTTTTATTCGGAATCTGCTTTGTAAAATCAAATGGAAAGGCCGCTGCATTTTTGTCTGGCTATAATATGAAATCTAAGGAAGAACGAAAACAGTATGATGAAAAAGAAATGTGCAGAGTATATGGAAATCGGATGATGTGGATGGCACTGCCATTTGTAGCCGGGGCAGCCATAGATTTTTTATATAGTGGAGTTGGGTGTCTGGCAGCGTGTGTAATATGGACCGTTCAATTTGTTTTATTGATGAAAGAACGTAAGAAACGAGAAAAATAGAAAAGAACATTTAGGCGAAAGACATATGCGAAAGGAGATATACAATCTATCTAGGAACAGGATAATTCTCGGGAACAAGAGGAGTTTTAATTACTTAAAGGAGATGACGTGAATATGAGATGTCCATATTGTGAAGGAAAAATGCGAAAGGGTCAGTTGCATGCGGTTGGTGCAGGGGCAGGACTGGAGTGGAAAGAAGGCTCTGAGAGTTTGCGGTTAAATACGGATCCAGAGTTGGCAGCAAGGATATCTGGAGACCGCATAGCTGCCTATAATTGTGATTTTTGCAGAAAGATTATTGTTTCTTACGAATATTGAGATTTTTAATTCTTTGAAAAATATGATTTATGTGATAGATATGGGAACTAATTAAATTTAACTATGATTTAGGTAATTGCGAAACTCGCGGTGCTCGTTCGTAACCTTGAACCAAAACAAGGAA
>NZ_JAJDMI010000089.1:0-5144 GCF_020593505.1 Blautia sp. DFI.3.45 | reverse complement strand
CAAATACTTTCTTACCGTTCTCATCACGTGTCCAAGCGTGGCAGTATGCATAGTATACACCCTTGTTTACATATTTGAATGTAGTGGATGTCTGAACCTGGTTCTTGCTGATAGAATCATAGTCTTTATTTGTGATGCAGTCACGGTCTGTGGAAATTACATAATCATAACCAGAAGCACCTTCAGCGTCTCCGGAAAGGATAACAGTTGCTTTATTACCAACAACTTTAACATCGCTGATCATTGGAGCACCGACCTTAGCAACTTCTGCAGAAAGTTCTTTAGAACCTGTGTAGTTCTTGCTGTCAGCTTTAGCTGTTACGGTTACAGTCTTTCCATCTTCACTGAATTTTACATCATATTCGGAAGATGGAACAATAACAGATCCATTTATAACAGTTACATTATTATTTTTATCAACAGTGATTGTTGTATTTGCAAGATCCTTTTTAGTAATCTTCCATTCTTTGGTATAGTTAAAGGCCCAGAAACCATCATTATCTTCATCAGCAGCTACATACGCACCTTTTCCTTTGATGAAAACATTATAACCGTCATAAGCATCATAAACGTCATAAGCATCAGTTTCTACAGTGTAATCCACACCCTGAATAAGACGATTTCCATTTGCATCAGCAACAACAACTTCTGGCTCTACTGGAAGTCCACCAGCATATTCTGTGTCGGAAATCTTTTT
Source organism: Blautia sp. DFI.3.45 (assembly GCF_020593505.1). Lineage (NCBI taxonomy): Bacteria > Bacillati > Bacillota > Clostridia > Lachnospirales > Lachnospiraceae > Blautia > Blautia sp. DFI.3.45. The sequence goes on along the minus strand of NZ_JAJDMI010000089.1, from coordinate 4,447 downwards.
TACCCATGATTCTGCGATAATTCCTTTTCCTTCAATATTGAAAGTAAGGGTTGCAATAGCAACTTCTTTACCATTTTCATCTTTATATGCATGGTTTCCGAGACCATAAGCTTTTACAGTTGCTAATCCAGCATCAATATTATCGCTATATTCAAGGCGGTAATCTTTTCCTTCTGTTAATACTTTTTTATCATCTGTATCATAAACAACTACTTTTGTTTTGAAATCAGCAACAGTAATTGCTTTTCCAGTATAGTATGCGCCTGTCTCTTTGGCAGTTAATGTATTAATTTCCTTGCTGTTTGCATCCGATTTTTTAGCAAAGTGTGTATGTAATTCACTTGGAATAACTTTGTATGTTCCCTTGAATGTTCCCTGAACTTTTTTGCTGCTTGCTACTGCAGTAATTGTAAAGTTATAGGTTCCAACTTCTACAGCATCAAGATCCCATGTAAGTTCAAAATCGCCAGTTTTTGTGATTGGATCATATTCGGCTAAAACAGTATCACCAATTTTAACACCAACTACTTTTCCATTTTCTACTGCAATATCTGGTTTCTGAGCAAGTCCGTCATAAGACTGGTCATAATTATTCTTTTTAGTTTTGTCTGTCTTAGAACTTTCTACAGTAGCATTTGCTAAATCTGCTTTAGAAATAGTATATTTTAAAGTCAGTTTTCCAGAATAATTGTTAATACCTTCAATTGTAACATATGCGTCGCCAGCTTCTGTACCATTCTTAGCTACAATCTTATAATCTGTGCCTAATTTTAATTCTGTTGAACCATCTTTAACAGTGATTGTTGGTGTGATTTCTTTTCCTGTATATGTGTATGTACCATCAACAGTTGCTGTTACAGTTGAATCAGTAAGAGATTTTCCGACTAATTCTGATTCTACATTCTGTACATATGCACATTTATCTGCGTTTACATCAGTAAGATCTGCTTTATTGTAGTTGATTTTGTAGTTTGGATTTGTAAATACCACATCAGCGATTGCTTTATCACCAATTTTACGTGCTTTTGTTTTGGTCTTTACAGTATATTCTGTTGTTGGTACAGCAGTTTCTGTAGAACCTGATTTTGTAACAACTTTTACATTTGCGTCATAGGAATTCTTTCCTGCTGTGTAAGAAATCTTTTCGCCAGATACATATGCTGTTGCCTGTGCGATATCAAAAGTATAAGAAACAGATCCAACATAATCTCCCATGAACTGTAAAGTTACAGTAGCTTTCTTGGAAGCATCTTTATTTGCACCTTTTACAACATCAGAATCTGTATTATTTGTATAAGTAATGGTGTAATCTTTACCAAGTGTAAATTTCATATCTGTACCGCTTGGTGTACTTCCACTCCATACAATATTTTCAAATACAGCTTTTAATGGTTCAAGAGCAGAACCGGTGTAAACACTTGCATTTAAAGCATCTTTGATATTTTTATCTAATGTAGTATCACTCAAAGCTGTTTTAGCTGTGAGTGCAGTACTGTTACTTGTGAGTTTTGTTCCTTTTGGAAGAGCGATATCTTCTTTGTTAATAACATTATTAGCAACTGATACATCTGTGACATATTCATTAATAATGTTCTGGTTGAGAGCACTCTTCACTTTAATAGTAAGTCTGCCTTTTCCAGCAGTAGCATTATTTGTAAGTACAGGAGTAAGTTCATTTGTTGGAAGGACTTTTGAAATATCTTCTACAACTTTGCCTGTAGATTTATCTGTAAGAATAATCTGATTCCAATTTAACTCTTTAGCTGTAGAACTTACTTCTTGTGGTTTTACCTGAACCGTATATTTTTCTCCTAATTTGCTTAAATCTAATGCTGCAATGGAAAAAGTACCTGTTACACATTCAGGATTTACAGCGACAGCCTTGAAGTTATTGTAAGTTTCAACACCATTGATTGTGGCAGATTCCTTCATTGTAACGGTGATATTTTCAGCCTTGTAATCACCTTTGTCAACCTGATTGTCAGTTTTATTCTTGTCTGTATCAACAGTAACTGTGTATAACTCGCTAGGAATTACCTTTTTAGATAATTTATCAGTAACTACAACTGTAGGAACTGTATTTTCTGTTCCATTATAAGTAGTAGTTCCAGATACAACAACTGAAAGGTTATCCTTATTTGCATCCAGACGTCCAATTGTAAATGTTCCATCATACTTGGAAGTACCTGTATATCCTTTATCCTTGATACCTTCTACAGCAAATTTATATCCACCAACTTTGTAATCCTTGGCTTCTTCTGCATTTTCGAATTTTACAACATAGTTTTCACTATTTACTGTTTCTCCACTTAATTTTACAGTTAATTCATTGCTGGCTGGTCTCTGAATATTACCGTTATAATTCTGATATGGAGTAGTATAGTCGATTGTAGCGTTGCTAAGATCTACAGCTTTAAGCTGTGTCTCAAATGTTGCAACAGCTTCTTTCTCACCATCTACATAAAATTTAACAGTAACTTTTTTTCCGCCTGTAAATGCATCCAGTCCTGGCGCTGTAGATGTTAACTCCATAGAATCTGAAACTGTAGGCAGTGCTGTTGCTGTTACATTGATATCATCATTGTAATATACTTCATATTTGATTTTACTTGTCTCTACAGGGACTCCGTTTTTAGAAATTTCAAATTTAGCAGCATCAGTAACGCCATCTTTTTTAGCTAATGTAACTTTATCCTTCCATGTTCCGGATTTCAGTTCCATGTTAGTATTTAAGCTATAATCAGCTGCTACCTGTGCAGTAGAAACTTCTTCAGCAGCGTCATCAACAACTGGTGCGTCTACTGTTTCATCAGAAAATGCTTCTGTATCTTCTGCAACTTCGGATGTTACTGCTACGTCAGAACCATCGCTGAACTCAGCAGCCCATACCGGCACATTAGAAGTAGCAAGCATTGCAACAACAAGTGACATACTTAATGTCTTTTTTGCCATGCCCTTCTTTGTGTTTTTAATCTTTGTCATGATTATAGTTCCCCTTTGGGTGGTGGACAGATTGATTTTGTGGAAAAAAATTGTTTTGAGCAGAGCAATATAGAAATAAAAGTTAAAATGAAATGATTTATAACTGTATTATTTACGCATAATATTTATTATTTCACAATTATACAATTGCGTTGGCTGTTGATCGGCGGAATTATATTTGATGATTATATAAATCGTTGCATTCTATATGAAACGAAAAAAGAAATCGTTGCATTTCGATTGGAACGATTTTATACTATAAATTACAAATCAATATTGGGTTTCAAAGGGTTGAAAATGTGGAGGAAAATGTATCATGAGGGAAAGTAGAACATTGGAATATAAGGAAAATCTGTCATCTAACACGTTTCTGAAAACGATCAGTGCCTATGCTAATTATGGCGAAGGAAAGATTATATTTGGAATCAATGATCAGGGGAACGTCATCGGCATAACAGATCCAGTGAACGGATGTCTGAATCTGGAGAATAAGATCAATGACAGTCTCAGTCCTGTGCCGGAGTTCCGTCTGGAGATACAGGAGAATACGATTGTGCTTACTGTTTATGAAGGCAGGTATAAGCCTTATCTCTATAAAGGTAAAGCTTATAAAAGAAATGATTCTTCTACAGTTGAAGTGGATCGTCTGGAATATAACCGGTTGATCCTGGAGGGCTGTAATCAGACTTTTGAGGAGATCACTTCATTCAATCAGCAGCTTACTTTTGCTAAATTGGAAACAGAATTTATCCGGGTGATGGGCATTGAGAAGATCAATAAAGATATTTTAAAAACTCTTGAACTGTATTCTGATCAGAGTGGGTTCAATAATGCAGCTGCACTTCTTGCTGATGATAATCAGTTTACGGGAATAGATATCATACGTTTTGGTGATACCATAGATGAGATCATGGACAGGGAATCACTAGAAAATATTTCCATACTTTCTCAGTTGGAAAAAACACTTCAGATGTTCCGAAAGTATTATCAGTATGAAAAAATAGAGGGAGCCGAAAGGAAATGTATTGACAAAATCCCGGAAAAAGCCTTCAGGGAAGCAATAGCCAATGCTCTGATCCATCGAATGTGGGATATCCCGGCATCTATAAAAGTCAGTATGTATGCGGACAGGATTGAGATCAGTTCTCCGGGAGGGCTTCCTGCCGGAATCAGCGAAGAGGAATACCTGAATGGTCAGATATCCATACTCAGAAATCCTATTATCGGAAATGTGTTCTTCCGGCTGAAATATATTGAGAAATTTGGAACCGGAATCATGAGGATCAATCATGCTTACAGGAACGCACTGATAAAACCATCGTATCAGTGTTTTTCTAATTCTATCAAAGTAATTCTTCCTGTTATAAGGGAAAACTATGACCTGAGCGAAGCCGAACAGATACTGGTCAGCATCCTTAAGGGAAAAGAAAAAATGTCAAGATCAGAAATTGAGAAAGCAGCAGAA
>NZ_JAJDMI010000088.1:0-5598 GCF_020593505.1 Blautia sp. DFI.3.45 | reverse complement strand
GCCTTTGGAATATGCAAGATTATATCTTGATGGCAATTTACAGATGTGGGTGGATACAGAAGATTCATTAGAACTTTATTAAGCAAGAAGTGAGATAGTGTTGTAGGGAGTTTCCTGTAGTTAAAGATACCACACCCGATATGATGAACCCACGCTTATACACTACCAGCTATGATAAAAGAAAGGACAGCAATTTGACACTGCTGTCCTTTCTTTTATAAAATTGCAGTACACAGAAAAAAGCTGTAAAATGAAAAATATATTTGTCCTTGTAACAATTCTCGGACATTTGCCTGTTATACTATCTGCAAAAAGAAAAGGAAGTGATAATATGAAGCATATTTTAATTGTCGAAGATGATAATCTTTTGAATAAAACGCTTACTTATAATTTGGAATTGGACGGTTACACAATAACTTCTGTTCTGAATGCAAGGACAGCCGCTGAATCATTAAAAACAAACATTTTTGATTTGGTATTGCTGGATATAAATTTACCAGACGGAAATGGTTATGACCTATGCCGTCTTATCAAGCCAGAGCATCCTGATACAGTAGTTATATTTCTAACTGCCAACGATCAGGAAAGCAATCAGATACGGGGATATGAAGCTGGTGCAGTGGATTATATCACGAAACCTTTTTCGATTAGTGCTTTGCAGCGAAAAATCAAAGCCATGTTCGCTATGTTGGAGCATCACAAACCAGCTAAGGATATTTACGAGGATGGTAGCTTGTTTCTGGATTTTTCGGAACAATTTGCAAGTTTGAACGGGAAACCATTAGCACTTTCTGCGATGGAATATAAAATGTTGAACCTATTTCTTAAAAATCCGAAGCAGGTACTTACTCGCCAACAATTTTTAGAAAAACTGTGGGATGTTGATGAAAAATATGTAGATGAACATACCCTTACTACTTCTATCAGCCGTATTCGCAGTAAGATTGAAGCGGATGGCGACACATATATCAAAACGGTTTATGGTATGGGGTATCAATGGACAGGAGGCGAAAAGAAATGAATCTGAATAACCTTTCTGCTAAGAAAATTTGTAGACTGGTTAGTGCTGGCATGGTTTTCTCTATGCTGGTAATTACCGGTATTTTCGGCGGTATAATGCAGGATATACGAATTTTTATAGTGGGTGGAACATTGACACTCTGTGCGTTTTTCTGGATTTGGCTATTGGTGCTGATTTTTGGAAAACGCCTTTCTCATTTTACTTCTAATTTGTGCCGGACGCTGGACAACATGATTGATGGAAACGAGGAATTACAAAAGTCAAATGATAGTGAAACTCTTTTTGCCCGTATCAACCACCGCTTAATTCGGTTGTATGAGATTATGCAGAAAAACCGGCACAAGGTAGACATGGAACGACAGGAGCTTCAAATGCTGATTTCTGATATTTCACATCAAGTTAAAACGCCTGTCAGCAATTTGCAAATGGTAACGGACACACTTTTAACAAAGCCTGTTTCAGAAGAAGAACGGATGGACTTTTTACAAGGCATACGTAGTCAGACTGATAAACTGGATTTTCTGTTCCAAGCACTGGTTAAAACGTCCCGGTTGGAAACCGGAGCAATACGATTAGAAAAGAAAGACAGCAGCTTATTCCATACGCTTGCACAAGCCATGAGCAGTATTGTATATGCCGCAGAGAAAAAAGAAATTGCTGTATCCGTGGATTGCCCGGAAAATTTGATAATCTCCCATGACAGCAAGTGGACAAGCGAAGCCCTTTTCAATCTGCTGGACAATGCAGTAAAATACACTCCGTCAGGTGGAAAGATTTCTGTATCAGTGGTTCAGTGGGAAATGTACGTAGAGGTCAAAGTGACCGACACCGGCAAGGGCATTTCAGAAAGCAATCAGGCTGCCATCTTCCGGCGCTTCTATCGTGAGGAAGAAGTACACGATCAACAGGGTGTGGGAATAGGTTTGTATTTGGCTCGTGAGATTGTAACAAGGCAAGGGGGCTATATCAAGGTTGTTTCAGAGCTGAGGCAAGGCTCAGAATTTTCTATTATGCTTCCTGTAAGGTAAGATATAACCACTTTTTTTGAAATGTCCGAGCGTTGTAACATTTCACTCTGATTTTCGATAAAAATTTTTTCTATCTCGGACATTTGTGTAACATTTGTGGTTTACAATGGCTTTATCAACAGATAGAAAGCCTTGAAAGGAGCATTTGAATATGAGCATTTTACAAACAATCGACTTAAAGAAGTATTACGGCACAGAACCAAATATTACTCGTGCCCTTAATGGTGTAAATTTTACTGTGGAACAGGGAGAATTTGTTGCCGTAGTTGGAACTTCCGGCAGCGGTAAGTCTACATTGCTTCACATGATGGGAGGACTTGATACCCCCACTTCCGGCAGCGTGATTGTACGGGGAGAAGAACTCGCAAAAAAGAATGATGATGAATTGACAATTTTCCGCCGTCGTAACATCGGATTTATCTTCCAAAATTATAATCTGGTTCCGATTTTGAATGTATATGAAAATATCGTCCTGCCTGTGGAACTGGATGGCGATACAGTAGACCAGAAATTTATGGACGAAGTTGTGTATATGTTGGCTTTAGAAGATAAACTGGAAAATATGCCGAACAATCTTTCAGGCGGTCAACAGCAACGTGTAGCGATTGCACGAGCTTTAATTACGAAGCCTGCGATTATCCTTGCTGATGAACCGACCGGAAATCTTGATAGCAAGACCAGTGCAGATGTGTTAGGGCTTTTGAAGCATACCAGCGGAGAATTTAATCAGACCATTGTAATGATTACTCACAACAACGAGATCGCTCAACTCGCAGACCGCATTGTACGGATTGAAGATGGTAAAATTGTTGGCTAAAGGAGGTGGGAATTATGAATTATCCTTTTGAAAATGATACCAGTGCAGTAATTAAAAAATTAGCACGAAAAAGTGTGCGTTTTGATAAGAAGAAAAACTTATTTTGCCTTTCGGCAATTATTGTAGCCGTTGCTATGATAATGATGTCGTTGCTCACAGTGCAAAATATCATTTATCAAAATCAGAAAGAAATCGAAGGATTACATCAAGGGATTTTCTTTGACATTACGCAGGACAGTAAAGAAAAGTTGTTAGCAAACGAAGAAGTAAAAAGTGTAGGACTTTCCTGTAATATCAAAACAGTGAAAGAAAATTCTAAAGAACTGTCTCTGATTTATTATGATGATGACATGCTTAGTTTGATTCCTGCCTTTGACGGAAAATATCCAGAGAAAGCAAGTGAAATTGCTGTTACAGATGCCTTTTTTGCCAGTGAAAATAAGTCTCCGGAAATCAACGCCATAGTTCAGTTGAATCTGGATGGTACTTTGAAGAATTATACTATTGTTGGTATTTATCATGATAAAACTTCTACCGCTTATCCTGTTTTTGTTTCACTTGAAAAATGCCGGGAATTACGTGGAAATAACCTGCTTAATGGATATGTTTGGCTTGAAAATGCAGATACCCTTACAAAAGACGAAGCAACAGAAATATTATCTCAAATTTCAGAGGAGACTGGACTGAATAATTGGACAGTCAGCAGTTACTATGATTATGTAAATACAACTTTGTCCTTCAGTAATTATGCGGTATATGGTGTAGTTGCTGCCATTTTGTTTTTAGCTGCCGCACTTGTAATTTACAGCATTTTCTATATTTCGGTTGGACAAAAAGTTGCTGAGTTCGGACAGCTTCGGACAATAGGGGCAAGTAAAAAGCAAATTTATAAAATAGTTCTTAAACAGGGTTATATGCTTGCAGTTCCGGGGATTTTAATTGGTAGTATCATGGGAACGATCATCAGCTATTGTCTGCAATCAAAAGGCTGGTCAGTATTTGCATTTATTGTTTCTCTATGTGGCGCATGCCTTTTTGGAATACTGCTTGTTTATATTAGTGTTCGTAAACCAGCAAAAATTGCAGCGAATACTTCTCCAATTTCCGCCCTGAAAAATCCAGTGGGAATTGTAAATTACCGCACTCACAAAAGACATCGTATTACGCCTGTATATTTAGCGAAAATCAGCTTTTCCAGAAACAGAAAAAAATCTCTATTGACCATTTTATCATTGGGACTGTGCGGAGTTATATTTTTCCTTGCAGCAAGTTATCAGAGTTCTTTTAATGCCGAGAGTATGGCTCGTTATTGGGATATGAAGTACGGAGATTTCAAAATCAGCATTGATTTAGAAAACGAAAGTGAAAATTTGGATGCTCTCTTGCAGAAAGAATATTTTTCTGATTATGTAAAGCGTGTTGGAGATATAGAGGGAGTTAGCAATATATTTACTTATGCTACCGTACCAGTTGATTTCTCAACAGACAATGATATTTCAGATAGCACCTTGATGCTCGGCTATAATGAAAAGGATTTGGCGTCGCTAAATGCAGCGGTTTTGTCTGGAAATATTACTGATGATACAGAATTAGTTGTAAGTGATCCCGAACGTATTTATGATGTTTACCATTGGAAACCTCAAATTGGGGATACTGTGACCTTTAATTTCAAAAATCATAGTGGTAAAACAATAACAAAAGCATTCAAAATTGGTGCAATCACTTCCAGCAATGATGGAATGGGTGGCTATATTTTCAGAATGCCGGAAAATATGCTCAAAGAACTTGCAGGTTATGACTGTACATACGCAATCGAAATACAAGCAGAAGCTGAATATCAGGAGATAATCGAGCAAGAACTCAAATTACTCGTTTCTGACAATAGGGATGTTCGCTTACAAACCCTTCAAGATTTTATTGTAGAACACCAATCAGACAATCGTGCAGGTTTTACATTAGCTTATGCGATTGCAGCCATCTTGTGGATATTTGCGGTCATCAATCAAATCAATCTTACTGTGACAAATCTTTTATCACAGAAACAGGAAATGGGCACACTAAAATCTATTGGTATGACAAATAAGCAGTTGAAGCAAGCATTTATGATGGAAGGTCTTTTTACTACTTTGATTGCATTGCTTATAACTGCTGTTGTTGGAATCCCCGGCGGATATGCAATCGGTATATTTTTGAAAAATGCAGGCATGTCTACGGGATTTGTATTTCCGGTTGTTGCTTTTACTCTTTTTGCTGTTGCTATGTTTATGCTTGAAAGTTTGATGACAATATTGCTTATTCATTCATGGAAGAAGCAATCTGTTATTGCAATAATGCGAAATTGATGATAGAAAGCTTTTCATATCTCGGTCAGCTCCACAATTACATTACTCTGCTGATACAGCCAGTCCGTAAATTCTTTCGGGCTGGCTGTTCCTGTTTTTACAGCCTTTTTTCTCTGTAATACTTCTTTTCATACAGTAAATTTTCACTAGGCTGGTATGGAGTAATTTTACTGTCTATACAGTAAGTTGAAAATACTAATATGGTCTTTTTTCTAACCAAACTTTAAGATAACATCTAATTCCAACATATGCGCCCTGCGAAAGTACGAAAAGCAATAGAAGATTTACTGACAGTACTTTTTTGATTGATTCTCCAAAATAAATGACAATAGCAACACTTGTCAGTATCATTAGTAGAGTAATAACATCCCAACAGTTTTTCTTATATAA
>NZ_JAJDMI010000087.1:0-5613 GCF_020593505.1 Blautia sp. DFI.3.45 | reverse complement strand
GCAATCTGGAATGAATTTTGGCTACGTTACTGTGAACGGAGTGAACAGTAACAAACAGATTGTTTGTGTTGCCTTTATCTGGACTATATCACCTGTAAATGATAAAATATAGTAAAATATTGCTATAAATAACAAAATATTACTGTGTATGCGAGAGGAATAAAGATGCAGGAGAAAAGTAAGGAATACAATGAAAAAGAACAACAGATTGCAGAGAACCGGAGCAGGAATACTCTATTTGAGAGACGTGAAAATTTACAGAAACATGAATCTTATGCCAGTGAGCGTCGGCAGTATGATGCTATCAGGAATGGCCAGACAGACAGAATACAGTCTGTTTTTCAGCTCACACCGGATGGAACCCCTGGAATCCTGTCTAGAAATGAACTGAGAAACAGTAAAAATATGTTTATAGCAGGAATTACGCTGTTTACCAGAGCTGCCATTGAAGGTGGTGTACCTGAAGAAACTGCTTATGCATTAAGCGACGGTTATATTCAGACAGTAGAAGAGTGCACCAGCAAATCTTCTATAGAAAAGTTATTACAAAAAGCAGCCCTGAGATTTGCCCAGGAAGTGCAGAAGTTCGGAATGCGACATTACAGCAGAGAAATTGAAGCGGCAGTAAAATATATCCATCTTCATCTGCATGTTCCCGTTACACTGGAAGAAACTGCAGAGGCAGCAGGAATCAGTGCCAGTTATCTTTCCAGATTATTTAAAAAAGAAACAGGAATGCTTTTTGTCGACTATATTCAGAAAGAACGGATAGAAGCTGCCTGTAATATGCTGACCTATTCAGATTATACAGCAGCACAGATCAGTGAATATCTTTGCTTTTCCACACAGAGCTATTTTATAAAAATCTTCAGAAAATATACAGGCACGACACCTGCAAAATATAAAAAATATAAAGTTCAGGACTGGAAATAATATCGGTATCAAAAATTTTTTGATTATTTACGAGGATTGCTATAGGTCCCGAAACCGCACGGAAAATAAAAATATTTCTGAGCGTCCCTTTATGACTTATGACGTACAAATAAACATTTTCAAAAAATACAAAAAAGGGCTTGACAAACAAAAATAAAGATTGTATAGTATTCCTATCAAATCAATATGAAAACAGGGAAAACAAAAATCCCATTAAAAATATCAGATAAGAAGGTGACAAGACATGAAACAAATCTTATGTTTCGGTGATTCCAATACATACGGTTTAATCCCGGGAACTACTAATCAGAGATACGGATGGGGTACCCGCTGGACCAGCATCCTGGATGACAAAGTAAGAACAAAAGGCTACAGAGTAATCGAAGAAGGACTCTGCGGAAGAACCACCGTATTCGATGATCCATTCCGTACAGAAAGAAGAGGAACAGAAATGCTTCCGGCAATCCTTGAGAGCCACAGACCAGTAGACACTATCGTTCTCATGCTTGGCACGAACGATTGTAAAAGCGTATACAGCGCAACCCCGGAAGTGATCGGACAGGGGATTGAACAGCTCCTTGATCAGATCAACACTGTAAACCCGGATGCCAAAATATTACTGGTATCTCCAATCTACCTTGGGGAGAGAATCTGGGAAGAGGATTTTGATCCGGAATTCGATAAGAATTCTATCGAAGTATCATGGAATCTGCCCCGGGTGTATGAGAAAATCGCCAGAAGAAGAAATATTTCTTATCTTCCGGCTTCAGAATTTGCCCGACCGGGAGAAGCCGATCAGGAGCATCTGGATGAACTGGGACATAGCAGACTTGCAGATGCAATTTATGAAAAGCTTGCAGGATGAAGCCTGAAATGTTATGATAGTTCACAGATGTGCAGATGTAACGCTTTAACTAAATCAAGTAAACTACCTGCTTTAACCGAAATAGCAGTGGATTGAAAAGTAATAAGCGGCACAGGCACACCAGAGCGTTCTTCAAATATGCTCTAAATCATAATAATAGAAGGAGAATAAAGTAACCATGGATTTTGAGTTTATCCGCGAGCAGACACCTCTTTATATTGAGGCAGCAAAGCTTACACTTCACATGGCGGTGATTGGTGTGCTGCTTGCCATTGTGGTTGGGCTTGTCTGCAGCATGATTAAGTATTTCAGGATTCCTGTACTTCGTCAGATCGTGGAATGTTACATTGAACTGTCCAGAAATACACCATTGTTGATTCAGTTGTTTTTCCTGTATTTCGGTCTTCCGAAAATAGGGATTGTCCTCAGTTCAGAACAGTGTGCGATCACAGGACTGACCTTTCTCGGAGGCAGTTATATGGCAGAAGCCTTCCGAAGCGGCCTGGACAATGTTCCACCCATTCAGGTGGAATCCGCATTAAGCCTTGGAATGAGTAAGAGTCAGGTATTTACAAACATTATCCTGCCCCAGGCGGTATCCAATTCTATTCCGGCATTCTGTGCAAATGCGATCTTTCTTATTAAGGAAACCTCCGTATTCAGTGCAGTAGCACTTGCAGACCTGATGTTTGTGACAAAAGACCTGATCGGAATTTATTACAAAACAGATGAAGCCCTGTTTATGTTGGTAATCGCATATCTGATCATACTTTTACCAATCTCACTTATCTGTTCATTTGTAGAAAGGAGAGTCCGCTATGCAGAATATGGGGATTGAGGTTCTTTTTAAGGGAATCAACTCATTAAGACTCTGGCAGGGCTTGTGGGTAACAATAAGAATTGCACTGATTTCCATGGTATTTTCCATAATCCTTGGATTTCTTCTTGGGATGGTAATGAATATCCCAAATAAAATCATTAAGTTTATCTGCCGCATTTACCTTGAAATAGTAAGAATCATGCCGCAGCTGGTGCTTTTGTTCCTGGTATATTTCGGAGCGGCCAAGCATCTGGGGATGAATCTTTCCGGTGAGACAGCGGCGGTCATTGTATTTACATTCTGGGGAACTGCTGAAATGGGTGATCTGGTGCGAAGTGCGCTGATCTCCATTCCTAAACACCAGTATGACAGCGGATACGGTCTTGGATTAAACAAATGGCAGGTCTATCTTTATATTATCCTTCCGCAGACTATAAGAAGACTTCTTCCATCCGCAGTGAATCTTCTTACCCGAATGATCAAGACCACATCACTGGTAGCTCTTATCGGAGTAGTAGAGGTGTTAAAAGTTGGAAAACAGATCATAGATGCATCACGTTATACAAATCCGACAGCGGCCCTCTGGGTATATGGTGCAGTATTCTTTATGTATTTTATCATATGTTTTCCATTTTCCAGACTCTCCAGAGTACTGGAAAAGAAGTTTGCTGATTAATAGAGAAATGAGGATAAATGAATGGGACAGCCGATTTTAGAAGTAGAACATTTAAAGAAATCATATGTAAACAATGTTCCTATTCTGGATGATGTTTCCTTCTCTCTGCAAAAGGGAGAAGTGGTAGTGATCGTAGGACCTTCCGGATGTGGAAAAAGTACCTTCCTGCGATGTATCAACCGCCTGGAAGAGATTGACACCGGTGTACTGAAGCTTAACGGTGTAAGCTATGAGAAAGAAAAAAAGAATATAAGCAAAGTCAGAGAGAAGATAGGAATGGTTTTCCAGAGCTATGATCTTTTCCCGAATATGACAATTTTAAATAATCTTCTTCTGGCACCAATGAAAGTACAGAAAAGAAATAAAGAAGAAGTGAAAAAGGAAGCGGAGCAGCTTCTTGACAGAGTTGGTCTTCTGGATAAGAAAGATAATTATCCAAGGCAGCTTTCCGGTGGTCAGAAACAGCGAGTTGCCATTGTACGTGCCATGCTGATGCATCCGGAGATCATGCTTCTGGATGAGATTACAGCAGCACTTGATCCTGAGATGGTAAGAGAAGTACTTCAGGTAGTACTGGAACTTGCAAAGACAGGAATGACCATGCTGATCGTCACTCATGAGATGGAATTTGCCCGTTCCGTAGCAGACAGAGTGATCTTTATGGATAAGGGAAACATTGTAGAAGAGAACACTCCGGAACAGTTCTTTGATAATCCGGAGACTGACAGGGCAAAACAGTTCCTGAACAGTTTCCATTATGAAACAGTGAAAAAATAGAATAGAGGAAAACAGAATATTTTATAAATCCTGAAATGGATGATAATATCCACGAAATAGCAGGATATCATAAGAGCTAGTACATCGTTTCGTAAATAACTATACCAATCGCGTAGGATGCGGATTCGAGTGTGCTGGTATAAAAACGCAGGCGTAGCGGGCTACGCTGAGGCTTTTAGACCTGTGCAATCGGATTCGCAGACAAGTGAGTGGTATAGTTATTTCGAAAACGATGTACTAGTTATAAAAATTATAATAAAATCAAATTTTTAAAAACATGGAGGAAAAGAACATGAAGAAAAAAATATTAGCAGTCTTATTAGCGACAGGTGTAGCAGCAACAACACTTCTTGGCGGAAGTATTCTTGTAAGTGCGGCAGATGACGGAGGAAACACTGCACAGGCCCGTACTCTGGATGAGATCAAAGAAGACGGAAAGATCAAAATCGGTGTATTCAGTGACAAGAATCCATTTGGATATGTAGATGAAAACGGTGATGTTCAGGGATACGATATTTACTTTGGAAAAAGACTTGCAAAAGACCTTCTGGGAAGTGAAGACGATGCAGAATTTACTTATGTAGAGGCAGCAAGTCGTGTAGAATATCTGCAGTCTGCAAAAGTAGATGTGATCCTTGCAAACTTTACAGTAACCGATGACAGAGCGGAGAAAGTAGACTTCGCACTTCCATATATGAAGGTAGCTCTTGGAGTTGTTTCTCCTGATGATGCGCTGATCAAAGATGTAAAAGATCTGGAAGGCAAGAAGCTGATCGTTGTAAAAGGAACAACAGCAGAGACATATTTCACAGATAACTATCCGGATATTGAACTTGTAAAATTTGATGAATACCAGGAAGCATACGATGCGCTTCTTGATGGAAGAGGAGATGCATTCTCCACAGACAATACAGAAGTACTTGCATGGGCTCAGCAGAATGAAGGATTCTCTGTAGGAATCGAATCTCTTGGTGATATTGATACGATTGCACCAGCAGTACAGAAGGGCAACACAGACCTTCTGAACGCAATCAACGATGAAATCAAATCTCTGGCAGATGAACAGTTCTTCCATAAAGATTTCGAAGAAACTCTGAAACCTGTATACGGTGACAACATCAATCCGGATGACCTGGTAGTTGAAGGTGGTGTTGTGGACAGCGAAGAAAAAGCTGAGGATGCAGATGCAGCAGCGACAGAAGATTCTGATGCAGCCTCCGATGACACTAAAGATGCGGAAACAACAGAAGAACCGGAAGAGACAGAGGCAGCAGACGCTGAATAAGCAGTGTAAATGCAGTATAAAAGTTATAATTTTGATATTCTCTAAAGTATTGATTTATAAACAAAGTGAGACGCACTCCATTAGGACATTCCTGTGGAGTGCGTTTCATTTTGAGATAATGATCAATTTTTGCTTATTGCAAGTGTGTCAGATATTTCAAAATTCTGTCATTTTTGTATGTGACTTTGTAAATGGGAAAAGGGTTACTGTTCACTCCGTTCACAGTAACGTAGCCAAAATTCATTCCAGATTGCCTG
>NZ_JAJDMI010000086.1:0-5670 GCF_020593505.1 Blautia sp. DFI.3.45 | reverse complement strand
TTGAAGTTTTTTCTTTTCCATAGTTTTACCTCATTTCTTTTTTCCCAAATTGGGTAACAGCCAGCGCGAAAAACAGGCCAAACACTACAATCGCGCACGGCAGGAACGGAAACACCGAAAAAGCGGCGTCGGAAGTTTCTGCTGTAAAGTCATAGAGAAAGCAGGAAACGAGATAACCGCTGTAACAGTACGGGTAGGCGATCCACAGCGGCGTATTCGCAACCAATACACCGGGAATCACAAGCAGCAGATTTAATCCCACAGAAAGAAGCGGCTTTTCAAACAGCACAGTGATGGCCCACATAGCCGCAATGCACGGCAGCATAGTCAGAAACAGCCCCAAGCACCATTTCAGAAGATATAGAATCGGCAGGGTTTCTGTTACTCCCATTGTCTGTGTCGCAATCAACCCAGCGATTACAAATACGACAAGAAACACCACCATCTCCATAAACAGATAAAAGGTAAGCACACAGAATTTGGCAATGGATAATGCGCAGCGGCTGACCGGCAGCGCCAGCATTTTCAGAATCCCGTTATTTCCTGTTTCTCGTCCTGCGATCATCACGCAAACCACGATCATGCTGAATGTAAGCAGATAGTAGGCGTAAACAAGCGCACTTTGAATAAACATGGCAGCCCACGCATTGGTGTATTCCGGTGTAAAGTAGTTGCTCAAATACGCAACCCCGGAAACCACCACCAATAAAGGTGCAATGAAAATCAGGGGTACAATTTTGGAGCGTTTTACTTTCATAAACTCGATTTTGAGTAAATCCAAAAAACTCATTTCTTATTATCCCTCCTTACTCGTAGCGTCTGTACTTCGCCAGCCACAAGCCCACAGCAAGGAACAACAGTGTTTCCACCAAAGCGACAAGGGCAACCGTCGAATCAGGCTGGGCGCTCATGGCTACTGCTGGTTTCAGAATAATCACAAAAGGATGCACCAGCAAAAGCGTCAGCCCCGAATTTGCAAGGGCCATACCACTCAGAAAACCGGCAACACCAATTCCAAGCGGCACCCACATATTTTCAAAGCGCGAGGAAATCAGCAGCATAAACGACAGTACCGGCATGGATGTGAGAAAAGAGTATCCGGCAAAGCGTACCAGCGTACCCATCTCAAACGCTCCGTCCGGCAAGTCCGTCATTCCGATCTGTGCAAGTGCCAGGTTTTGCAGCACGATAGCAACCAAAAACATGACCGTCAGAATCAGAAATTTGCACAGATACATGGCCGGGACGCTGATGGGAAGCATATACATCTTCTTTACGGCACTTCCCTTAAATTCCATGTTGTAGATCATGCAGGTAGCAACCACGATACCGAACAGATTCAGCACCATAATCATGCCGTAGAGCTGGGTCAACAAGACATCCATCGGGGCCAGCGGCAAATTCAGAAGTGTGTCTTTCCGCACAATGAAATTGACAAATGCGTAGGCGGCTCCCAAGACACCAACGGCCAGCAGCACGGGAATCACGCCAGTTCGCTTTCCTTTCCGAAGTTCGATTGCCAGCGTTTTCATAATTTTGCCCTCTGCTTTCTGTCCATGTTATCTTTCTCAACCATAGAAAGAAACACATCTTCCAGATTGTCCGCAGCGAAGCCGGATTGAAGGGCGTATTGACGCAGATCATTCATGCTTCCCTCAAACAGCAGCCGCCCGTGGTTGAGAATCCCAATGTCATCTGCAATCAATTCGATTTCAGACAGCATATGGGACGAGATCAGCACCGTGCAGTCGTAAAGGCTGGGCAAGGATTTTACCAGATTGCGGATTTCGTGGATACCAGACGGGTCAAGACCGTTTGTGGGTTCGTCCAGAATCAGAATCGGCGGACGCCCCAAGAGCGCCCCGGCAAGGCCCAAGCGTTGCTTCATTCCCAGCGAATACTGTTTTGCCAGCCGGTCGCCAAACTCGGTCAGCCCTACCAGTTCCAGAGCATCTTCCACATCAGCTTTCGGCAGTCCCAAAATGCGGCGGATAATGTCAAGATTTTCCCGCCCGGTGAGATTTGCGTAGAAAGATGGCTCTTCGATGAAAGAGCCGATCTCTTTGAGAATGGCAATCCGATCCTGCGGAAACTGTTTCCCATCAATAGTAAAGCTGCCTTTTGTGGGAGCGGTCAACCCCAACAGCATTTTCATGGTAGTGGATTTGCCTGCCCCGTTCGGGCCAAGAAAACCATAAATGCTGCCCTTGCGAATATGAAGCGAAACATGATTGACCGAAGTGAAGTTCTTATATTTCTTGGTCAAATGTTCCGTTGTAATGATATAGTCCATAGAAACATCTCCTTTCGATGCTTCTATGGTACAACTTCAACCTGACATCTACATTCTCCCGTCCTTACTTTTACCTTACTTTTTGAGGATGCCCTCCGCAGACTTGAAATCCTATGTTATAATACTTTCGGGAGGTGACGCTATGGACAACTCTTTTCTGCATCGGAAGAAGCTCTTGCTTGTAGACGATGAGCCAGATTTGCTGAAAATGGTATCCGATATTTTAAGCGATGCTGGTTTTGAAACGGTACTTACTGC
This sequence comes from Blautia sp. DFI.3.45, assembly GCF_020593505.1. NCBI lineage: Bacteria > Bacillati > Bacillota > Clostridia > Lachnospirales > Lachnospiraceae > Blautia > Blautia sp. DFI.3.45. Next base: position 3,119 of record NZ_JAJDMI010000086.1, on the reverse strand, counting down.
CGCAACGGTAAAAGAGGCTATAATAACGGCAGAAAAAGAAAAACCCGACTTGATGGTTTTGGATGTCATGCTGCCAGATGGGGACGGCTTTTCCCTGATGAAGCAGCTCCGCACTTTTACAAATGTGCCAATCATCTTTCTGACCGCAAAAGACGAAGCAGCAGACAAGTTGGCCGGTCTTGGCCTTGGAGCAGACGATTATATTTCAAAGCCGTTTATGCCGCAGGAGCTATTACTGCGTGTCTATGCGGTTTTGCGCCGAACTTATAAAGAGGACAGCCCGCGGGTTTTCCTGGATGGATGTACGATTGATTTTAGCCGGGCAGAGGTCAACAAGGGCGGCGAGATTATCCCCCTGACCGCAAAAGAGCATACCCTGCTGGAAACGCTGGCCCGCAACGAGGGAAAGATCGTTACGGTTGACGCTCTTTGCGAAGCATTATGGGGCGACAATCCTTTCGGCTATGAAAATAGCCTGAATGCCCATGTACGGCGGATTCGGGAAAAAATTGAAGCCGATCCCTCAAAGCCCGTTTCCCTGATTACGATCAAGGGGCTGGGTTATAAACTGATTACAAGGAAGTGACGCCATGAAATCTTTTGGAACCTATATTTCAAAGCACTTGGCGTCTTTCGCTGCGTTTCTTTTGATCCTGGTAATTGTCAATGTCGTTCTGTATGGCGTGACTTTCTATCACACAGTTTCAGAGGATTACGGAGAAGCGTCCCCGCACGCCATGCTTGAGCTGACCTCTACTGCGGCTACCATAGAAGGTTTGCCCGATTATGCAGAGCAGAAATTGCGCCAGTACAATATCTGGGCCATGTATCTAACGTCAACGGGCGAATGCTTCTGGCGGCTCGATGTGCCACAAGAAGTGCCGCAACATTACAGCATTCAAGAGGTAGCTTTATTTTCCAAAGGCTATCTGGAGGATTATCCTGTTTTTGTCTGGAGTACAGAGGATGGATTGTTAGTTTTAGGGTATCCAAAGAATAGCTATATGAAGCTCACCAGCAACTACTATTCCATGGAGACTATTCAGAAAATTCCCCTCTATGTGATAGGAATGTTGGGCATGGATGTGCTGTGCCTGTTTTTGGCCTACTATTTTTCAAAACGCAGGATCATCCAGAACACGGAACCGATTGTAGATGCCATTGAAACATTGGCCGATGGCAAACCCGTTTCTCTCCATATTGATAGAGAGTTATCCGAAATTGCGAACAGCGTAAATAAAGCCTCTCTGATATTAAGCAGGCAAAACGAAGCCAGAGCCAACTGGATCAGCGGGGTCTCTCATGACATCCGAACTCCGCTTTCTATGATTATGGGCTATGCAGACCGGATCGCCGCAGACAAAACAGCCAGTGAGGGGGTAAAAGAGCAGGCTGTGATCGTGCAAAAGCAAAGCGCCAAAATCAAAGAACTCGTGCAGGATTTGAATTTAGTATCGCAGTTGGAATATGAGATGCAGCCGCTTCATAAAGAGATGGTTCGCTTATCCAAACTACTGCGATCCTATGTAGCAGACCTGTTGAATACAGGAATTTCCGATAGCTACAACATCGGAATTAAGATCACTCCTGACGCCGAAAATGCTGTGTTGGAATGTGATGCCAGATTGATTTCGCGAGCTGTAAACAACCTTGTCCAGAACAGCATGAAACACAACCCACAGGGCTGTGAAGTCTGCATTTCTCTTACAGCATCGCAAAACCATCTTATCTTGGCGGTTACGGATAACGGAATGGGTCTGCCTGCTGAAAAGCTGCAAGAGCTGGAAGAAAAACCGCATTATATGGAAAGCACAGATGAACGGCTTGATTTAAGACATGGGCTTGGATTGCTGATTGTCCAACAAGTCGCCATAGCTCATAACGGCAATTTCAAACTTACTAATGTTTTCCCGAAAGGGTGTGAAGCTGCTTTAATATTCCCGTATATTGGATAAACAGGCAAGTACAAATCTATAAGAAAACGCCAGATTTCCGTGAGGAAAAACTGGCGCGCCAAGAACAGCCATTATTATACTGAATTACATGGAACGATAATGCCGATGCAATGTTATACTTGCCCGGAGGAGGAGCAATGCTTTTTTAACTGATGTAGATCATGTGAGCTTTGAAAAAGTAAAAGGGGCACGGCAAAATAACCTCCAATCGGCTACCGTGTCCCTGCAAGTCGTCATAGGTTTGTGCAAACGCAAAGAAACGGCGGCTCTGAAAATCAAAGCCACCGTTTCAAATGGGCGTGGCAAATTGTCTGCTCTACAACGGCTTTTTTTCTTTTGCCGTCGTCCGGCAGAGTATTATTCAATATTTAATTCAATGTTTCCAGTGAAATTCTCACATTCAATGCCAATATAATTTCCACCATCAGGAAGTGTAATTATGTCACTATAAGTTCCGGTTGCTTCAATCAACGTGACTGCTTCATCAGATCCAGAACTCCAAAATACTTTTGCAGTACCTTCCGTAATCTCCAAGGTGCAATCAATGGACAGCTCCTTACCGGCTTCTCTCTTTATGGAAGTTCCTCCGAACAAATACTCTGTACCTGAAAAGTTCGCATAATCAGCCGTATAAGTCCCTGTATAATCATCATTTCCTTTTTCTTTTTCCCCTTGCAGTGACGATTTCCCTGTCAGTTCTATGGAGCCCGCAGACTGAACAATGTTATTGTAATGATTGAGAATTTCATCTTTTGAACAGCCAGCAAGCATAAAACTTCCCACAAGGACGAATGTTAATGCTAAAACTATTTTCTTCATAAAATCATCACCAGCCTTTCTTTGGAGCTACCTTTTTGGCCTTTTTCTTTGTTTGGGTTGCTTCTCGTTCTTTCATGCACAAAATCAAGATGGCAGAAATAACGACAGCAAGCGCAAGACTGCAAGAACAGGTTCCGATATTCCAGTTGACTGCGGTATCATAGCTACGGTAGCCTACCATTCCAAGACTTGCGGTAATCGGATAAAGGTTTGCTAATGTCATATTTCCCGCGGCAAACATCCCTCCATATCCATAGACAAAAGCAATGATTACACCGACTAAAAAGCTGCCTGCCCTCCGACAAGTAAGAGCGATAATCGGCAGAACCGCAAGATATAAAAAGA